>JAGYNC010000207.1 GCA_018400135.1 Victivallaceae bacterium | reverse complement strand
CTGGGAGGAAATCTACAACGCCCTCGAACGCGGCAAAAAACTGCACAACGGCAGGCCGACCATGGTTATTATGCACACAACCAAAGCAAAGGACTGTTCAAGCGTCGAAGACACGCCGGGAAGCCATAATATCAAAGTAGCGGACGATAAGGCTTATGCGGGTTTTCTCGAATCCGTTGTCAGCGGTAAATTTGAACTTCCCTATTAAGGAGTATCTAGTTATGAAATTACATGAAAAAGAAATGAGAACGGTTTACGCGGAAACGCTGAATGAACTGATGGATGCGGATTCCAACGTTATCTGCCTGGAGGCGGATTTGAGCAAGGCTTCAGGAACTAATCCGGTTGTTATTGAAAAACATCCGAAAAACTTTGTCAACGCCGGAGTAGCGGAAGCAAACATGATCGGTATTGGTGCGGGCTTGGCGGTTGACGGCAAAATCCCGTTTTGCGCCAGTTTCAGCTGTTTTGCCAGCCGCCGGGTCTACGACCAGATTACTTTGAGCGTCGCCTATGCCAACAACAACGTCAAAATCGTCGGCACCGCCCCAGGTATCACCCAGGGGCCGAACGGCGGTACCCACATGTGTTTTCAGGACCTGGCGATCATGCGGGCCATGCCGAATATGAAGGTGTTCAGTCCCTGCGATGCCTATGAACTACGCTCGATGATGCACTATATGGCAGGTGAATACGGCGGCATGTATATGCAGCTTATCCGTCCAGTCGTTTCGGCGATATTTGATGAAGGCTATAAATTTGATCCGTACAAGGCGGTCGTCCTGCGTGAAGGTACTGATGTGACACTGCTCTCCACCGGCTATATGACCCAATTCGTCGGCAAAGTGGCAGCGGAACTGGCACAGGAAGGCATCAGCGTGGAAGTCCTGCACTATCCATCCGTCAAGCCGTTTGACGTAGCAACGCTGATCGCCTCCGCGGAAAAAACCGGCGCGGTCGTTACTGTGGAAAATCAGAACATCATCGGGGGTCTCGGAAGCGCGGCCTGCGAAGTGTTGAGTGAACATCTCCCGACCAGAGTCAAACGCCTCGGTATTCCCGACCAATTCGGTGAAGTCGCCACCGAACAATATCTGTTCGACAAACACAAGTTTGGCCCGGAGTGGATCAAGCAGGCTTGTCGGGAATTCACCCGACTGGCATGATGCAATTACAACGAATAACAACTCTCAAATCGGAAACGGAGCAGAGCAGAGCAGTTTAACTTTCAAGGGAGACAATCAATGAAAATTATCATGGGATCGGTCTCGAAGGGATTCGCGTTGAAGCAGGCGATTAAAGCACATTTGGAAAAACAGGGACACAAAATCATTGACGTCGGTTGTTACGATACCGACAAATTCTATAAATTCCCGTCGGTTGCCGAGCGGGTCGCCAAGGCACTGCAGGACGGCGTGGCGGAATTCGCCATCAATTGTTGCGGTAGCGGCACGGGCGCATCAATCTGCACCGATAAGTACAAGGGTATCTGTGCGTTGAGTTGCGAATCGGTCAAAACCGCCGAACTTGCCAGGATCGTCAATGATGCCAACTGTCTCTGCATGGGTGAAGGAGTCGTCAACCCGGAGCTCGGCTGTGAAATGGCCGAGGCATTCATCAACGCCAGGTTCCAGGATATGGATGGAATTCCGCCAAAGGTTCTGGAATTCTGGAAAGAAGCACGCGATGAGGCATACAGCAAAGGAACTATTGCCGGAGAGAGGGAAATTGAGACACTTTAACAGAAAAAAAGAAATATCTGAATTGCTCGGTCTGTCCCCGTCCGAGGTGAAGACGAAGGCCGGAAGACATCTCCGGGAATTTGACGGCTGTGCCGGTATTCACCGTCAGATTGCCGACGATATGCTCCGCCTCGTCAAAGCTCGGAACGACAAGGGCGAAAAGACTCGTTTTATCCTTCCAGTCGGACCGGTCGGACAATATCCGTTGTTTTTGGACGCGGTTAACAAACAGCGCATCAACCTTAAAAATTGTTGTTTCTTTTTTATGGATGAGTATGCTGATAGTTCCGGTCATGCGTTGCCGCCCGAACATCCGTTAAGCTTTCAGGGTGAAATGCGCAAGCTCTGGCTCAATAAAGTCGATCCGGAACTCGCAATACCAGAAGAACAACTATTTTTCCCGAACGAAAAAAATGTCCACCTGCTGGCGGATAAAATCCAGGAAGTCGGCGGCATCGACATCTGTTTCGGCGGTATCGGCATCCATGGACATATCGCATTCAACGAACCGGAGCCGGAGGTTAATGATTCCGATCCCCGACTAGTCTGTCTCAACGATTTCACCACCACCATCAATGCCATTCGGGCCAAAGTCGGCGGCAACCTGGAAGGTTTTCCTCGCAAGGCTTACACGTTGGGCATGCGGCAAATTCTCGCGGCGCGACAGATTCGCCTGGCCTGCCGCAACGGGATCGATCTGGACTGGGCGAACACCGTTTTACGGCTGACTCTGTTCGGCATGCCGGGCAACGATTATCCATGCACTTATATCAATCAACACCCTGACTTTATTATTTATACAGATCAAGACACCTTAAAACAGCCGGAGATCATCTTATGAAAAAGATCGACATGCATCATCATCTGGTGGAGGAACACGGCTATGTTGATACTCTGCTCCGCGTTATGGATGAGCATGAGATCGAGATGGCCGGATTGATCGGTCTGGGCCGTCTGTTTGCCAGGATGTTCGTCAATGGACAGCATAACGGTAATTGCGCGGATGACGCGGCAGTGGCAAAAGTCGTAAAGCAACATCCCGACCGGTTTTTCGGCCTCGGCTATATCCGGCCGGGAGTGGACACGGATATGAAGGTGGATGAACTTTATGATCGCGGTTTCAAAGGACTGAAATTCCATATCCCAAAACAGCGCTACGACCATGAGGAGTACTTTCCGGTCTATGAAAAGGCGCAACACTATGGGATGCCTTGTTTATTCCACACCGGGATCGTCAAAATGCCGAAACCGCTTCCAGGTGAACGGATTTCTTCATTTAACATGAGCTGTATCCATCTGGAGGCAATCGGACAGGAATTCCCGGAACTGAAAATCATCATCGCTCATCTGGGGGTGCAGGATTATCTGACCGCCCTGACGTTGATTCGGCTGTTCGATAATATTTATGCCGACCTCTCCGGTACCACTCCGGGCTGGCGCGCCAATATCTCTTCGGAGGACTGGAAAAGACTGCTCTGGTTCGACAACGCCTCAGAAAAGATTCTTTTCGGTTCCGATGTGCACGCCGATGAAATCGGCAGAAATATCGCTATTTACAAACATATTGCCGATTCCGTCGGCTGGGACAATGAACAAAAGAAAAATATGTTTTATCGCAACACAGCAAAAATCATTCAAAAACAAGAAGGAGCGCAGCCATGCAAAACAAATTGAAAATTGGACTTGTTGGAGTGGCGCATCGGGCGCATATCGCACGCCACTGGCAGGAGGATGGACGCGCGGTTGTAAGCGCCGGATGCGATATCGTGCCGGAATATTTGAATAAATTCAAGGAGGAATACGGCCAGGATACGTTCACCTGCGACGATTACCGCAAACTAATCAGTCGCGACGACATCGATGCTGTCGCGATCTTCACTCCAGATAATTTTCACGCTGAGCCGGCAATCGCCGCGCTGGAAGCCGGCAAGGATGTATTCCTTGAAAAACCCATGGCCATCACGGTCGAGGACTGTAGGAAAATTGTCGCGGCGGAAAAGATGTCCGGGCGGAAACTGATGATAGGTTTCAACCTGCGCTACAACGACTATTTCAACACTATGAAACGGGTTATCGAGGACGGTACTATTGGAGAAATAAAAACCATCTGGATACGACACTTCATTAATTACGGCGGCTGGGCCTATTTTCACGACTACCGGGCAAACCAAAAAGGATCGACTTCGTTGCTACTGCAAAAAGCCAGCCACGATATTGACATTGCTCATTACCTGATTGGAGAGTATTTTGACCGCGTTGCCGGAATGGGTACTTTGAGTGTTTATGGAGGCGACAAACCGAATGACCTGACCTGCGACAAGTGCCCGGAGAGCGGGTCATGCGGCGATTTTTCGGAGCGAAGCGACGGCCCGAACAAGCGAATGTGCTGCTTCCGCAAGGAAGTCGATGTCGAGGATCAGAGTGCCATTCTGATGAGTACCAAAAACGGTATTATGGGTACCTATCAACAATGCCACTTTTCCCCCGATTCGTGGCGCAACTACGCCATCATCGGCACCAGAGGACGCATCGAATCAAATCCGGACGAGAGTATTACGGTGTATACGCAGAAAAAGAATCAAACCAGAAAATCCGCAGGATTCTCCTATTCACAAGCCAGATTCGAGATCGGAGAAACCCGGGGCGGCCACGGCGGTGCCGACCCTCAAATGTGCGAGTCGTTCCTCGACTACCTGATTGACGATATTCCGCCCCGGGCAACATCACTGGACGCGCTGATGGCCGTGGCGGTCGGCGTAAAAGGCGCCGAGTCCATCCGCAACGGCAATATCCCGCAAGTCGTGGAAATATAAAACAAAAGGTAATGCCTCACTCTTTCCCAAGGGCTGAAAGCCCGAGACCCCATAGCCCAGA
>JAGYNC010000206.1 GCA_018400135.1 Victivallaceae bacterium | reverse complement strand
ATTCTCAAGCTGGAAGCTTGAGCTACTTTTTTTGTTCTCTTCCATTCCGATTATTACATATCTCCAAAGTACCGTAAGCATCCTGCTTGCGTCTTCTAATCCTCAACAAGGTACCGTAAGCATCCTGCTTGCGTCTTCTAATCCTCAAGCTGGAAGCTCGAGTTACTTTTCCTCAAGCTGGAAGCTTAAGCTACTTTTTTAGCGGCAGATGGCGGCGAATTTATGCATCGCTTGATCCCAGGAAGCCTTATCGGCAATTGTCGGCACATATTCAATAACATCAAAAGATTCGCTGACAATTTTCCTTCCCGTCGTCAATGAATCAACCGTGCCGTCGGCGATCCCTTGTCCGATAATATTACCGATGGCCGTTGCTTCAACCGGGCCGGCAACTACCGGGATACCGAGACAGTCGGCAGTTAACTGCAACAATAGTTTGTCGCGAGTCCCGCCGCCTACCACGTTGAGACACTGATAATCAACTCGCAATAATTTCTGGAGTTCTTCAATTTTGGTTCTGAAACACAAAGCAAGGGAATCATAAAAACAACGCATGATGCCTTTTTTATCAGGAATCGCGCCTTGTCCGGTTTGTTCGCAAAACTCAGCGACGCGACGCGGCATGTCGCCCGGACTCAAAAACAATTTATCGTTGGGATTGATAAAGAATTTCAGTGCTTCCGCCTCGGTTGCCATTGTTTCCATCTGCGCGAAAGAAAGATTATCGCCGCTCTCCTGCCAGACGCGACGGGTTTCCTGCATCAACCAGGTTCCCATGATGTTGGTTAGAAAACGGATTCTGCCGGCAACGCCGCCTTCATTGGTGAAAGCCGCCTGTCCCGCAGCGGCACTGCACAGTGGTTCATCGAGTTCCGCGCCCAACAGTGCCCAAGTGCCGCAACTGATATAGGCCCAATCGCGCTTGGAGACGGCAGGGACGGCGGCCACTGCCGACGCGGTATCATGCGATCCAACCCTGAAAATCGGAATGGGACCGCAATCGAGTTGTTGCTGCAACTCTGGTTTTAGTGTTCCTGACGTGGAACATGGCTGGAAGATTTCAGGGAAGATCGCACGCGGCAGTCCGAGTTTATCGATCAACGGAAAATGCCAGTCCCGAGTTGTCGGATTCAACAAATTGGTAGTGGACGCCTCGCTGTATTCAGCAGCCATCACTCCACTCAAGGTATAGCTCAATGCGTCCGGCATGAGCAGCATCACCGCGTTATCAAAATCTTCCGGATGCTGTTCCTGATGCGCCACCAACTGATAAAGGGTATTCAACTGCATAAATTGGATACCGGTTTCGGCATACAACTCATCTTGAGGAATCTGCTGAAAAACCCGTTCCGGCACGGTATCGGTACGACTGTCACGATAGTGATAGGGCAAACGTACCGCATCACCGGTGGTTTTGTCGAATAATACGTAATCCACTCCCCAGGTGTCAATAGCAATTCCTGCTATATCCGGAGCAACCGCCAATCCTTTTTTCAGACCGTTAATGATTTCGCTACACAAAGCCGGAAAGTCCCAAAACAGTGAACCATTCCGTTCAATTGGGCCATTGCTGAAACGATGAACTTCTTCCAGAGTCAAATTGTGTCCGTTCAGTCGACCGATAACTGCTCTTCCGCTGGATGCTCCCAAATCAAACGCCAAGTAATTTTTTCCCATAACTTACCTCCCTTCCTGAAGTTTGCTGATTTCCTTTTCCAGTTGTTCGTGTTTGGCAATCAATATCCTCATTTCCTTTTTGCTGTCAACTCTCAATGCCAACTCCCGATACAATGCAATAATTTGTTGATGCAATCGCTTCAACTCGGAATCATTTTTAATGAGTTCCAGACGCAATTTGTACATCGCTTCGGCAAGCTCACGCTGCTTGCCTTGCAATTGCTCCAACCGTTTTACCGCGTCGTCTGGTTGCTCTTTGGGTGTTGAACCGCAAAAAAATACCGGAACGCTCAAAAGCATCATGGCAACAATCAATTTCTTCATCGTATGAACTCCTTTTTTTCTTTCATTTTTAACTTGACAGCGCCACTCTGACAATATTCTTTTTTCCCGCCCGCAAAATAATATGATTATCTTTAAACTCGGACAAGGTTACGTTAATGTCGACACCGGTAACGCGCTGGTCGTTAATGTACGCGCCGCCGCCCTGAATTAGACGTCTGGCCTCGCCGTTTGATTTGCACAATCCAGCATCGGTAAACAATTTAACGCTCCAACAGCCGTCATCGGCAAAAGCGCTGCCGGACAGTGACACCGTTGGCAAATGATCGCCGCCACGCAAGCTGTCGGCAGTAATGGCAGTGATCTCACTTGAAACGTCAAAACCAATATCCGGTTCCGCGAAACCGAATTTACTGCCGGCCGCCAGGAAAGCCTTTTCCGCCTCTGCTTTACCGTGTGCCAGACAGGTTGCCTCATAAGCCAGAATCTCTTTGGCCCGGTTGATGGCCGGCGCTTCCAGCGCGCCCAGTTGTTGTATTTCGTCAACCGGCAGGTCAGTAAAAAAACAGAGCAGCTTGACAACTTCGCTGTCTTCGCAATTGCGCCAGAATTGATAATAGTCAAAGAATGATGTCCGCGCTGCATCCAGCCAGACGTTGTTGCCGCCTGCGGTTTTACCGAATTTCTGTCCATTGCTGTCGAGCAGCAACGGCACGGTGATACCATAAACTTCCTGTTGGTTCGTGCGGCGTACAAGTTCAACTCCGGCAACCATATTGCCCCACTGATCCTGTCCCCCCAACTGCAACCGACAGTTCAATTTACGGTTTAAAATCTGAAAGTCGTAAGCCTGTAGAATAGAATAATTGAATTCGAGGAACGTTAATCCCGTCTCAAGTCTGGATTTAACCGAATCTTGTGCCAGCATGCGATTAATACTGAATTTGGTGCCGACTTCACGAAGAAAATCCAGATAGGATATATCCTTGAACCAGTCGAGATTATTGACGAAATGTCCTTCACCTTCCTTCATGGAAAAAAAACGGGAAAGCTGCTGTCTTAGGCTTGCGGCATTGGCGGCAACCTCCTCCCGCGTTAAAATCGGGCGGACACTCTGTTTGCCCGACGGATCCCCAACCAGCGCCGTCGCGCCACCCACCAGCACTATCGGAATATGTCCACAGCGCTGCAATAATCGCATTGCCATGATCGGCAGCAGATGCCCAACGTGAAGACTGGCACCGGTGGGGTCAAAGCCGGTATAAAAAGCCACTTTTTCATGTTCAAGCAAATACTGACCGGCTTCAGCGTCAGTCTCCTGATAAATAAAACCACGTTCGTGCAGTTCCTGATAAACACCCATAATCAACCTTTCTTCTTGTAAAAAAACGTTATCCGGTAACAATATCGTGGCTGACCACTTTTTCAACCCGTTTTTTCAGCGCAGAGCGCTGTCCCGCCGCAGGCGGGAACCCCCTTTGTGTTCTTAGCGCCTCCGTGTGAGACAACTCCCCATCCGCCCATTAGTGTTCATTAGTGTCAATTAGTGGTTACTCTCCCTTTTCCAGCTCCCGATAAATCGGAGTTTACTGAGCGATTACACTGAATTTAGCCATTTCCATGCTTCACTTGGCGGTTGGTTGGCGCAACGGTGCCAATCCGGCATTCTCGATGATTTCGGCGCAGCTATCTGATGTCAGGAACCGCGCGAACCGTTTAGCCGGAGAACTTGCAGACGCGGGAACCGCAATCGTGTAGAAAATTACCGGTCGATATTTCCCTAAAATGATATTTTCGGCCGTGGGGACGACACCATCCACTTTCAATGCCTTTACTTTGTTATCTTCCAGTTTGATCGCACCACAATAGCCGAGCAGATGTGGGTTGCCACCGGCAAGAATCATCACCTCACGGGACGATGCCGCACGATAAACGTGTTCCGTCATTCCCTGTCCACGCATAATTTTCTCGACAAATGCTTGATGTCCCGGAAGTTCTCCCGCGACTCCTGCCAGATGGATTATATAGCCCAGTCCGTTGAGCAGTTTCCAGTAGGTGATTTGTCCCGAGAAAGCATCCCGCAACTCTGTACTCTTCAGATTGGTAAGCGGATTGGCCTTATTAACCAGAAATATCACTGGATCGGCGGCGTATTTAACATAAGATGCGGCCAGTTGGCGACGTATTTTGTTCGGCAACGATCCGGAAAAAACCAACAGGTCAGCCTCTTTATCGGCCATTGCCATTACCGCTTCTTCAAGCTTCATCTGGACGATATTGATTTTCAGTTCAGGTTCGGCAGTGCCAATTTTCAATGCAGCCTGCCGAATAATCTTTTCGTTCCCGACAGCATCAGCAATCACTATCTCTTTCGCGGGCGCAGCTGTCGGTTCGCCATCCGGGACATCTGCCCATACGGACATTAAACGGACGTGCAACACGACAAAAATCAAAATTTGCGCGATTTTCATTATATTTTTCATATCAATAGCCTAAGGAGTTGTTCAACAATAACTACTACATCTGCGCGGTTCCGGCGAATGCCTTCCGTGTCGGCGGCTCGTTACAGACCCAAGGGTATGCGCCTCGCCGCCGACCCGGAAATCAAATCGCCGGCTCCCGCGCAACTTGTAGCATTAATTGTTTTACGACTCCTAAAAAAGGAG
>JAGYNC010000205.1 GCA_018400135.1 Victivallaceae bacterium | reverse complement strand
TAAACAACCACGGCTTGCGGTAATGCCATTGCTCAAACATGAATTCGAGCTGATTTGTGACCTGGCGACATGGAAATAGCAGGCACATCCCGGCGCGGAAACGAAGAAAGTAACTCAAGCTTCCAGCTTGAAAGCAAGAGTAGCTCAAGCTTCCAGCTTGAGGATTAGAAGACGCAAGCAGGATGCTCGCGGTACTCTAGCCGGAAAGGACCATTATTATGGAATGGAAAAACGAGCAGATAATTATTTTTGGAGGAAGCGGTTTTCTGGGTAGTAATATTGCCAGAAAATTGCTGAAAGAGGGTTGTTCCAAGGTAATATGTTTTAATCGGGGGCCCGCCCCGGAACTGAAACAACTGGGTGCCAAAGTAGTGCGCGGCGACATCGGGAACCGTTCCGCCGTCGTTGCCGCAGCCGCCGGTTGTACGGCGGTAATCCATACCGCGGCCAAAACGGGTGTGTGGGGTTCCTCGCGGGAATATTATCGGACGAATGTGGTGGGAACGGAAAATGTATTGGCATCATGCCGGGAAAACCGCATCAAGACGCTGATTTTCACCAGTTCTCCCAGTGTCGCCTACTCGCCAGACACTGACGTTGTCAATATGAACGAACAGGCGCCTTATCCGACATCCTACCTGGCGCATTATCCGGCGACTAAAGCCATTGCTGAAAAAAAGGCATTGGGAGAACCGAATAAAAATCTTGCCGTAGTTGCACTCCGTCCGCATTTGATCTGGGGACCGGGAGACCGGCAACTGTTGCCACGTGTTATTCACCGCGCCGCCGAAGGGAAACTGCGGATTATCGGCAATGGACGCAATCTGGTCGATTTAACCTACATTGACAATGCGGTGCAGGCGCATCTTGACGCGATTGGATTTCTGAGAAAAAATGGCGGTATGCCGTTGCGCAAAGTCTATTTTATCAGTGATAACGCGCCAGTGGCAATCTGGGAATGGCTGAATGATGTGTTGCAACATCTGGGGGTTCCGCCAATCACGCGAAAGATAGAGTATCGCCGCGCTTTAGCGGTTGCCGGTATGTTGGAGTGGCTGTTCAAAATACCGTTTTTGGGGGAACCACCTTTGACCAAATTTACGGTCGGACAACTCGCGTTCTCGCACTACTTCGATATTTCCGCGGCCGGAAATGATTTGGGATATAAACCGGTAGTGGAACCCGCCGATGCCATGCGTGCTGCCATTGTCTGGCTGCGCGAATACGTGTTGCCTCAGGTCAAAGGGCATAATGCTCCGGCATCTGTTTCGTCTGACGCTTCTGTCAATCCGCGGAGTTGAGATGAATATGCAAATCAAAAAAATGTTGATAAAACTCAAACATAGCGAATGTTGCTGGTTGCTGTTGCTGTTTCTTTTAACTGCGGTCGGCTGGTTGCCGTTAATCTTATCCCCGGGGCGTTGTGGCAATTTAGGTGACTGGGACATGTTTCTGGCTTTTTATGAGGCGGTAAGAAAGTCCATAGTTGAATATGGTCAATTTCCTTTTTGGAATCCCTGGCATTTTGGTGGAGTGCCCTTGTTCGCCAATCCTCAAGTTGCAGTCATCGGATTGGAGACTCCATTTATTGTTCTTTTTGGCACAGTTTACGGCTTGAATCTGGCTATATTCACTTACGTGCTACTGGGAGCTGCGGGGGTGTGGTTATTATTGGGCGATTATACCCGTCATCCTGTTTCCCGTTTTTGGGGAAGTCTGATTTTTGTTCTTGCCGGAGCCCTGGCATTGCATATTGCTGCGGGTCATCCGGTAATGATTCCCATTGTTTTTCTCCCCTGGCTACTCTATTTTTTGCGTCGATTACCTGAATCGCGTCGCGACGCGGTATGGTTCGGTTTTGTCGCTGGCATGCTGATCAATCACTCTATGCATTACGTGTCGCTTTCAGTATCCGCATTTATTGGAATTTACACTCTCTATCTTGGTATTAAACACTTCAAATCAAGTCGATTTCAATTACATCTATTGCTTGCCGTGTTGATTTTTACGGCTACGGCGGCATACCGGTTTAGCGCCACATTTCAGCTTCTGCGTGATTTTCCACGCGCCATTGGCATGCGTGCAGATGTAGCTTATCATCACTATCTGACAGCACTGCTTTATCCCGGGCAATCTTTGTTTACCTTCCCGGGAATACTGAAAGATTACTGGGGTTGGTTTGAAATCGGGTGTTATGTCGGGGTAGTGGCTATGGGGATATTCATAATTTCGCTGGTGCGTGAAGTTAAATGGTGGCACTGGGGATTTCTAATTTCTTCTCTCCTGACCCTTAATTCGAGTTGCTACTGGTTGCCTGGATACTGGTTGCGAGAAATACCGCCATTTACCAGTTATTTTTGTATTACCAGATGGCGTTTTTTGACGGTGTTTTTTATTGCTATAGGGGCCGCGCGCGGTTTCGACTGGCTTTATGATGAATATCACAAAAAGTCTATGCGCTTACGTCTATATTTATTGTTGATTGTCTCTGTGGTTGGACTACTCTACAATCAACACTATAATTGGCTTCAGATTACCTGGACATCGGAAAACGAGATGTTGAAAAATGTTCATCAGGAAAGCTCTAGTATTCTTACCGTAAATAATCATCACTATAGTCGATATGCGTCGGTTCACAAAAACCTCGCGCAACTGTTTGCCTATGAACCTTTGTTCGGCTATTCACGCGAATACAAAAATAAACGATTCTATCACGGGCACCAATTCTATGCTGGCGAATTCTATCCAGTCAAAGGTGAATTTGCCGATATTTTATGGACACCCAATTATCTGGAAATTTTCTGTGTGAAACCCGGTGCGATTTTGATTAATCAGAATCCGGGCAATTATTGGCGGACAGCTGATGGGCAACAATTGTTTTCACAACTTAAAGCATTTGAAGTCAATGAACACTTTTTGCTGCCGATGCGGGAACAGGGCAAATTTGTACTGCAACTCTATCCGCCGTGGCACTGGGCGGCCTTGGGCATCAGCGTTGGCGCATTGGCGGCGGCACTGCTGCTCATGTGGCTACTCAAACGATTTATCGATCAACGACAGACGGATTAAAAAAGCATGCATTTCTGTTTAAACTCGATTAAAAATTTTTTCCTCATCGTTCCCTGCCTGGTGTTGGTTTGGGGTTGCTGGGGTTGCGGGCGTAATCCGGCGCAAGTCTCTGGATCAGACCGAACTTTGCGTTTAAGTGGCAGTAGAGTCAAAACTCTGGATCCGGCCCTGGCTTCGGATTTGGCCAGTCGCAACATGGTAGCGGCTGTTTACGACACGTTACTGGAGTATGATTACACGCTTCGTCCCTATCAACTACGGCCCTCAATGCTGACAGCAATGCCGTTGGTTAATGCAGACATGACCAGTTATACTTTCACCTTGCGTGACGACCTCTATTTTCAGGATGATGCTTGTTTTGGCACCACTTCACGTCAAGCCAGGAAAATAACCGCAAACGACATTATTTTCTCCTTTTTGCGCATTGCCGACGGACGTTTGCACAGTCCGTTGTTCTGGATGTTCAGAGGAAAGATCAAAGGCATTGATGCTTTTCGTAAGGCTACCGCTGATCAGCCGGCGAACGATTGCCGCCTCTATGAGCGGGGAATTTCGGGAATGGAAATTCACGATAATCGTACTTTTTCCATCCACCTGACTAACCCTGATCCCCGCTTTCTTTACGCGTTAGCCATTCCCTGCGCCGCCGTGGTTTCCCGGAAAGCTGTCGAATTTTACGGCGAAGCCTTTGCCGAACATCCGGTCGGTTCCGGTCCGTTTCGACTTGCAACATGGGTTCGGGATTATCAACTGGTACTTGAACGTAATCCGGAATATCGCGTTGAATACTTCCCACACGCCGCCAATCCGTCTGATCGGTCACGTCCGTTGCCGTTGTTGGACAAAGTGGTATTCAGTGTTATTAAACAGCCGCTGTCGGCCTGGTTGTTGTTTTTGCAGGGCGGACTTGATATGAGCGCTTTAAGCAAAGATAATTTTGAAATCGTTGCCGGCGGCGGACAACTGGCTCCAGCTTTGGCCAGGCGCGGTATCGAACTTATTCGAGCCCCTCAATTTGAAATCTGCTACATCGGTTTTAACTTCGCGGATCCGGTACTGGGCGGCAACCTGTTGTTGCGTCAAGCGATTAGTTTAGCCTATAATACTGATTTGCGGGTACGCCATTTCAATTATCAGATAATGCCGGCACAGGGGCCTATTCCACCGGGGGTTGCCGGTTACAATCCTGATTTCCACAATCCGTATGCCGAATATTCGCTGGAACTAGCCAGAGAGTTATTGCGCCAGGCGGGGTATCCGAACGGTATTGATCCGAAAACCGGAGAATCGTTGACTTTGACTTTTGACCAGAATGGCAACTCTACCCAATATCGCCAGCTCGCTGAACTGATGGCCAACGATATGCAAAAAATCGGCATAAAAATTATTCCTGTGCTAAACAACCAATCCCGGTTCTTTCAGAAAATAAGGCAGGGACAATTTCAGCTATTCAGATTGTCATGGATAGGGGATTATCCGGACGCGGAGAACTTCCTGCAACTATTTTATTCCAAAAATGCTGGTAGTTGCAATCGGGCTTTTTATCAAGACCCGGAATACG
>JAGYNC010000204.1 GCA_018400135.1 Victivallaceae bacterium | reverse complement strand
GACGTTTGCCGAGTACATGGCGCGATCTCCTGAATTTCCACCGAGTCTCTTTCAGATGAGCCTCGGCTCCGGGGTAGGGGGGGGATTTATCAAAAACGGTGAATTGTTTATTGGCAACAATCATCGCGGTATGGAAATCGGCCACGTGGTGATTGTTCCGAACGGCCCGCTTTGCCAATGCGGGAACCGGGGATGTCTTGAGGCGGTGGCGGGAGAAGCCGGGATCAGGCGCCGCATCAGCGAACTTATTGTTAACGGTGTGGACACGGCATTAAGTCTGGATGAGTTTTCCATGAGCGGGCTGGTAGCAATGTTCGGACAAGATCGGGCGGCGACGATGCTGGTCAACGAAATCTGTGAAAACATCGGTTTGGGATTGGCAACGGTCATCAGTCTGCTCAATCCGTCGACTGTTGTTCTGAGCGGCGAGATTACGGGTCTTGGCGAAGTGTTGACCGGTGCGATCAAACGTATCCTGTTGACCCATTGTTTTCCCGGTGCATTGGAAAATTTAACGCTGGAAATATCCGCTCTTGATGATTATGCCACCGCCCGCGCCGCCGCCCTGATGTGCCGCAATCGGCTACTCGCCGGAATGATGACGTAGCGCCGCATTGCCGCTGTATTTGAGTATTCCGGCTTTCCCGGTTTGTTTCAGATTTCGGATTTGAAAATTCCCAATTTTCCTTTATGCCTCCGCACCTTTGTGTGAGACAAATTTTCCTCCCCTGTTAGTGTTCATTAGTGTCAATTAGTGGTTAAGCTCCCCGTTTTTATTCTCCATCCGGATTTCCCCCCTTCGTGCCTTTGTGTGAAAAATATCCCTCGTCCCGGGCTCTTAGTTGTTTTGTGAGTTCGGAGAACGCATACTACTTTTGACTGTGAGGATTTGCAAAAGCTCATTCAGGCGAAATGGTTTGCCGATAAAGGCATCAAAGCCTGCTTCCTGATACTGCCTGGTGTGTTCTTTCAGTACATGCGCGGTTTGGGCGATGCAGCGGATGGATTTGTCCGGGAAGTGATTGCGCAACCACTTGAGACAGTCGAAGCCGTCGGCATCCGGCAACGCGATATCGATCAGCGCTATGTCCGGGGTGAAGCCTTGCTCGCAGATATTTTTCATTTCAGCAAAGGATTGAGCAATAACATATTGTGCGTCAACATTTTTCAGGATATGATTCAGATAGAGGATTGACACCTGACTGTCTTCAATCACCAGGATTTTTTTATCCTTGATATTCTCAGGATTTTCTTCCGATTCGGATGATGATGGTGGTGTGGCGGAGAATGGCAATTTAATTGGCAACGAAAATGAAACGGTAGTGCCTTCCCCGACTTGGCCGGCAATATCGAGGGTTCCTCCCAGTTGTTCGAGACTGCGTTTGACAATAGTCAGTCCCAGTCCGGTTCCACCGTAGCGCCGGGTTGACGACTGATCAACTTGCGTGAACGGTTCGAGCACTTTCTTTCGCAGTTCCGATGGAATACCGATCCCGGTATCTTTGACTGAGAACAGTAATTTGTTTTGCCGATATAATGCTAAAACTTCTACCCCGCCATTGCGGGTGAATTTAACAGCGTTGCCAATCAGATTGAAAAGAATTTGTTTGAGTATTTTGGCTGGTCCGGTTACTGTTTCAGGCAGATTATCCGGATAGAATTTCAAATATAGTTTCTTAGCTTCAACTTTAAATTTGAATGCTTTCAGGCACTCGTTGATCAGATGGTGCGGGTTGAAGGCTACTGTGGTAATGGTGCTTTGTCTGGCCTCGATGCTGGAAAGGTCGAGAATGTCGTTGATAATTTCCGTCAGCGTGTTGCCGGACTCACGGACAATTTCGATATATTCAGCGATTTCTTTTTTTTGTTCGAATTCTCCGGTTTGGTGCAGGCATTCATCAATGAGCCCGCTGAACCCGATAATGCCGCTTAATGGAGTGCGCAGTTCATGAGACATCATAGAAAGGAATTCATTTTTGGCGTGACTTGCCGCTTCGGCCTTGCGACGTGCCTGTTCAAGTTGTGCGAAGTCTTCGATCCTGGCGATGGCAATAGCAATACTTTGGCTGATGGATTCGAAAAATTCAACAAAATCTCGTGATACTCTGTCGGTTTTCTTGAAGTTAAATTGGATTAAACCGATAGTCACTTTCTCCTTGACGATGGGAATCAGCGCAAAAGAACCGCATGCGGACAGACCGCATTGGTCAGGGTTGGCACAAACCGCGCTGATTTCAGGATGCTCCGTTATCCTTTGGTTGGTCCAGAAGCTGCCGTGTTCGGTTACTCCGCTCAATTTGCGGTCGAGATTTCTAGCGATTACCGCGCTGCATATACATGAGTGTTTCACCATGTCTTTACTATCCCTGCTCACGGTGTTCTCGACGAGCGGTTCGCACAGCGTTTTTTTGTCCGTGCCAGCGGTTTCCGGCAGATTAACTGCCACGGAATAGGGAAAACTATTGCCATTTCTCAGGCGAATCCCGACCCCGTCGGCACTGGAAAAATCCTTGAACATTTCAACTAATCGGGTGATAATGTCTTTTTCAACATTTTTGTTATTCAGCAGGGTTAGTACCCGGGTTGACAAATTGCGTCTGATTTCTGCGTGTTTTTGTTCGGTAATGTCAGAAAAAATGGTCGCAAACACATCTTTTCCTGGGGAAAAGGCGATAACATCGAAGTAACGTCCAAACTCTCGCGAGTAATTTTGAAAGGCTGCCGGCCGACCGGTAAGGGCAACTTGACCATATGTTTCGATCCAGTAATCTTCGGTGTCGGGCAATACTTCCTTGACGGTTTTGCCGATAAGTTCGGAGGCGGAAAGTCCGGTTATTTTTTCGAAGGCAGGATTTACCCGCAGAAAGCGATAATCGCATGGTTTGCCGTTCGCGTCATAAATCATGGCATGTGAAGCAAAGGCGACAGTCATATTGCGGAACAGCATACTGTATTCCAATCTACTTTTTTCCAACTCGGCATTTTGAGTTTCCAGTTTCAATTCGAGCATTTTGCGTTGGGTGATATCAACACCGACGCAGATGATTTCGGTGCATTTGCCGTTTGCGTTGTAGAGAGGAGTATTGCTCCAGGCCAGCCAGCAGCGGGTGCCGTCTTTGCGAATATTTTCGTTCTGGTTTTGTCGATAGCGTTCGGTATGTTCGCCCATATCCCGCATTAACACTGCCAAGTCCTTGCCTTGAGAATCCTTTTCCGGCACGATGGTGCCGACGAGATTATGTCCGATAATCTCCCGATAAGAAAAACCGAAGAATTTCTGAGCGAAACCATTGATAAACGTAATGGTGCAGTCGGGCTTTATCCGCAGTATAATGCTGCCGGAGTTTTCCACCAGCTCTCGATAGTTTTCCAGATTATACTTAAAGTTTTTCTCCAATAAAAACTCACGTTCCACCTGATGCAGCAGGTGGATTGTAACAAAGGAAATAATCGGATAGAAAATGATAATATAAGGGCCGATGACACGATAGGTTTGAAGTGTTAAATCAAAAGGCAGAAAAAACATACACAGCATCATCACCAGATGAACTACCAGACCAAACATGAAAATGTATTGCGGTTCCATTGCTCTGGCGTACTTTTTTCTCAGATAGTGATAGCCGACACCGATTAGCGCCGAGGAGATAATCGTGGCAACGCCAGTAATCATGCCTACTCCGCCGAGAGCAATTCGATAGACAAGAGCAACCGATACGGAGATAATTGCGCCGATTGGTCCGCAGAACAGGCCGGAGGCACTGATGACGATGGTACGGGAGTCGAAAATCAATCCCGGCTGAAAATGTATTGGAAATATCATAACTGCCAGACCGATGATGCCGAACAGCGCGCCGTTCATCAATTGACGGTAGAGGGCATGATTCTGCAGATATTTGTAGAGCCGGGAATAGGCGAAAACCAGAAGTACCAGAATCGCATAGTTATTGATGAAGTCATGCAATAAAGTCATTGCGTCTTCCTTACTATCTTTGAAAGTAATGCAAAAAGTGTTTGCGTATTCGACTTTAAGCAATTCATGTTGCCGGGTTATGGAATACGTCCGAAAATACTTTAACTGCAATGAAGTCGTTGATTTGCTTGAACCAGCAAAAGTTTTCGACTGATTTGCAGGCAAAGTTAAAATTTAATATCGGCAACATAGCACAAAACGGAAAAAAAACAAGCAAATCTCAGTTGACTGTTTTTTTCGCGCCGTCGATAGGTAATGCCTCACTCAAACCTGATTTATCGGGGACTGGGGACAATGTTATAATATCGGTTGAGGAGAACGGCGACGAGAACGGATAACGAGTAGAAAAAGAGCGAGGGGTTACGTTGATGATAATCGCTCACTTTTTTCGGTGACGTGATGCCCCGCCTCCCCGGAGTGGCGTGTTCCTGCGCGAACGGCGTTGCGTCCACTTTATAGAGTATATTTCCTGAGCGAACGCATTCCTGCGCACATCGTGCGCAAGAAAGTACCTCAAGCTTCCAGCTTGAGAAGAAAAAACGCAAGCAAGGATGCTTGCGGTACTTTGGCGCACCGCGTGCGTAGTTAGGATGGTACGGAGGCCGTCCCACCACCGGCTCTCCCCGTTTTGTCTTCCGCGCCTTTGGCGCGTCGGAGGGTCGTGCTCCAGCG
>JAGYNC010000203.1 GCA_018400135.1 Victivallaceae bacterium | reverse complement strand
CACATGGTTTGAATAATGTGACACTCCGCAAACCGAAAGGGCGGAGAAACAGGAAATACAAAGTAAACCTAAATGTAGGAGACCATATTATGTCTACTCGACAAAATTGGGAGAATGGGGAGTTTGACCACAGAGAACACCGAGGCACAGAGAAAGAGAGATTAGAGTGTCGCGTGAGTGTGGCAACGCCGGGGCGTTCCTGCCACTCCCGCAACGCTGCATCGAGAAAGGTTCTGAGATTTGGATTGGCTCTCCTCTTTGCTTAAAAGCCGTTCACGCGAATATGTGATTGCGGCGCAGCAAGCAAGCACGGATATGGTGTATCTCCCCACCATTCTTCATTCTTAATTTTTCAACAAGATTTTATTTTATCCTGTATATCCGGTCAAAATAACAAATTACCATACGATTGAATTATAAAGGAGATAATGAGATGCAAACAAAATGGAAAATGAGAGCAAGCAGAGTGTTGCGCAAGCTGCGCGGCGGCGAAGTTGCACTTTGCACCAAAATGAATCTGGCGGATCCGCGGGTGGCCGAAATTATCGCCATGAGCGGATTCGACTGCCTCTGGACCTGCCAGGAACATGTCGGCAACGACTATCGGACGATTCAGGAACTGATCCTGGCGGCCAAAGTCTATGACTGCGACGTGCTGTGCCGGGTTCCGAAAGGTGGTTACAGCGATTACATCCGGCCACTGGAACTTGACGCTGCCGGCATCATGGTGCCGCATCTGATGAACCTGCAAGAGGCGAAGGAAATTGTAAAAACAACCCGGTTTTACCCGGTCGGGAGACGTCCGCTGGACGGCGGCAATGCCGACGGCAAATACTGTCGGGTGCCGATCAGTGAGTATATTGAACAATCCAACTGTGAACGTTTCGTGGTGCTGCAGATCGAGGATCCGGAACCGCTTGATGAATTGGAAGAAATTGCCGCTCTTGATGGGTATGACATGCTGTTTTTCGGGCCCGGCGATTTTTCGCACTCGATAGGAGACCCCGGAAATTTCGCTAATCCACTGTTACTGGAAACTCAGAAGCGAGTTGCGGCGGTTGCCAATAAACACGGCAAATTCGCCGGCACCGTGGGTAGCCTGGGTAATTACCGCGAACTGGTCGAGATGGGATACCGTTTTATCAGTATCGGCGCGGATGTATGCGCGTTGACCGCCGCCTGCTCCAACATCGTCAACACCGTCGCCGGGATAACAACAAATACGCCGGAAAACGACACCATCTACGCGAAATGAAAAATGCAGAATGCAGGATGAAGAATGGGGGAGGGGAGGTTAACCACTAATCTTCACTAATTTGGCACTAATGGGGAGGAGAGAATAGGGAGATTGACCACAGAGAACACAAAGGGAAAAGGAAAGGAAGCTATAACATGAATGTTTTGGAAAGTTTTTCATTGAAAGGAAAAGTGGCGTTGCTTACCGGCGGCGCCGGGCAATATGGCAGACAGATCGCCGAGGCGTTGTCCGAGGCGGGAGCCGAACTCTATCTGGCATCGAGAAATCTCGCAGCACTCGAGGAAGTTGCCGAAGCGCTGCGCCGCGACGGCGGAAACGTATCAGCGCTTCAGCTCGATCTGGCTTCCGAGGTGTCGATCGATAAAGTCATGGCGAAGATTATCGCGCGTTCCGGACGGCTGGACATTCTGGTCAACAACGCGGTTACCAGATCGGCGACCAACGGCTGGAATCAGCCGCTGGCGAAATTCGACGAAAGTCTGCACGTCAACGCTTCGGCGATGTTTTATCTGACCCGCCTTGCCGCCGAGGAGATGAAGCAACGTCAATCCGGCTCGATTATCAATATCGGCTCCTACATGGGACTGCTCGGGCCGAACCCGACCAACTATGAAGGTACGGACATGATGACCAATCCGTCGCCCATCTACTTCTTCGAGAAGGGCGGCATGGTCAATTTTACCCGTTTCGCGGCAAGTGTTTTAGGAAAAGATCAAATCCGGGTCAATTGCATCCATCCCGGCGGATTGCGAAATCCGTCACACGCCCCCGAGTTTATTAAAAATTACGGTAAAAACACCATGCTGGGGCGGCTGGCGAACAACACCGACCTAAAAGGCATTGTCGTTTTTCTGGCCTCGGACGCGTCGCTTTATCTCACCGGTACTAACATTCCAATTGATGGAGGATATAGCGCGAAATGAATTTTTCCACCATATAATATCTTCGACTGCCGTTTTGACGAATTTTTCACTACTCTGCCTGAGGTTGATCGTCCAATTATCTTTGCCCGCAGCGCCTATCTGCAGGGATTACTGTTGATGTCGGAGGAACGCATAAGTCCGACGTTGTCATGCGTTATTCCGGCACGCCGCCAGATCGCCGCGCTGGCTGCTGCTTCCGGCATGGACATGGCGAAACTCTGCCTCCGTTTTGTGCTATCCAACCCGCAAATCTCCAGTGTGCTGGTTGGAGTGGACAATATCCGTCAACTGGAGCGGAATTTGGACATTATTCGCAAAGGGACACTGTCGCTCGATTTGCTCGAAGTCATTCGCGCGGTGGTTCCGCTTTTCGATGAGTCCATCGTCCGCCCGTCAAGATGGTAAGCGTGTTTTTTTCCGGTTCAGACTTTCAACGCGCCGATAATTTCGGTTACTGAGCCGATGTTGTGTCGTTCCAGATAAGCGTTGATTTCATCAATCACTTTTATCGGGGCGTAAGGGTCGCTGAAAATTGCGGTGCCGACGGCAATTGCGGAGGCGCCGGCCAGCATAAATTCAATCGCGTCTTCGCCGTTCATGATGCCTCCCATGCCGATGACAGGCGTTTTTACCGCTTGGGCAACTTCGTAAACCATGCGCAATGCCACTGGTTTGATCGCCGGGCCGCTGAGGCCGCCGGTAACATTGGCGATCCGCGGTCGTCTGGTTTCAGCATCTATTGCCATGCCGGTGATGGTATTAATCAACGAAATCATATCCGATCCGGCATCGGTTACAGTCCTGGCGAAGTCGGCAATGTTTGTTACGTTCGGACTGAGTTTGGTAATCAGCGGCAGAGCGGTTTCGCGCCGTACCGCAGCCACCACCTGATGAGCAAGCTTCAGATCGGTGCCAAATGCCGCGCCGCCCTCCTTGATATTGGGACAGGAAATATTTATCTCCAACGCGGCAATCCCGGCGCTTTCGGCGTTTAATCGGGCCGCCACCTCGCGGTATTCTTCAATGGTTTTACCCCAGATATTGACAATCACGGTAGCGCCGATGGAACGAAGAAAAGGCAGATACTCTTTGCCGTGGAGAAATTTATCTACGCCAGGCCCCTGTAACCCGATAGCGTTCAGGAGGCCGCCGCTGACTTCCGCTACGCGCGGCGTAGGGTTGCCGTGACTGGGTTCTACCGCGATGCCCTTGACGACCACCGCACCGAGCCGCGTAATATCGAAATAGTCATGATATTCGACACCGTAACCAAACGTGCCGGAAGCGGTCATTACCGGATTTTTCAGCTTCAGTTTACCCAAATCAACCCGTAAGTCAGCCATCATTGTCTCCCAAATAAACTTCATTAACGCGGAAAACCGGGCCTTCCTTGCAGGTTCTGGCGTAGCGCCAACCATCGGCGTTATCTGCTTTAACCTTGACAACACAGGCGAAACAGGCACCAACACCGCAACACATCAGATGATCGAGACTCAACTCGCCGTTGTGATAACCTTTATCCTGAAGAATCTTTGCCAGTGCCAACAACATGGGGGTTGGCCCACAACCGTAAAATTTAATTTTCTGGTCGCGATGCGCGGCCAGGGTTTCCGGAAGCAGCGCGGTAACGCGACCATGTAAACCGCATGAGCCATCGTCGGTAGCGGTTTTTACGGTAAATCCGGCATTCGCGAAAACATCCGTCAGAATCAAATCTTCCTTGGAGCGTGCGCCTAGCAACATCACCCCTTTAAGTGGAGAGCGCTTGGCCAGCAGCAGTGTCGCGGCCGCGCCGTAGCCACCGGCAACAATAATCGGTAATTCATGATCGGCAGGCAGGGAAAATGGTTTTCCCAGCGGCCCGAGTAAATCGCAAACCGTGCCCGGTTCAAGAGATGCCAACACTTCGGTGCCGCTGCCCACAACCTTGTAAACTACCGTAAGCAACCCGTCCTCAGACACGTCACAGATACTGAAAGGACGTCGCAACAGTCGATCACGCAGGCGGGCAATCTTTACATGCACAAACTGTCCGGGCGCGGCAATGCCACAGATTTCCGGCGCGTAAAATTGCACTTGCAGGTACTCGCCCTGCAGTATTTTGTTGCTGACAATTTCACCAATTTTCATGTTGGCTTCCCAATTTTCAGGCGTTTCATCTTTCTCTTTTACATTAACGCAAATTTGCCTCGGCGTGAGGTACAAAGAGCCACTTGCGGCGAAAGCACTCTACCGCTACGTTTTTCGTGAAACAAAACTTATCCCGTTTTGCGGGTTTTTTCAAAGTGCGAAACATTTCTTTGTAAGATAACCTCAAAATTTAGTAAATAACATTATCAGGAAGGTTTGAGTACCTCTCAAACCTTTTCGAAAAGGTTCTAATTAGCAGTTGTAAAAAAGTAAAATATCGGGTAAGTTTCAAGCGGCAACTCCGTATGACTCCGTAGAACGGAGTGCGGTATTTCCTGC
>JAGYNC010000202.1 GCA_018400135.1 Victivallaceae bacterium | reverse complement strand
TTACCCGTAGCCAGGTGTTTGCCGCTTCGAACTCAGATTTGGCCAGCAATGCCTGGGATTCGCGTACGCTGTTGTAGCGGTTGAATCCGTCAAAAAGCTCCCAATTGGCTTCAAGCCAATATGCGGCATTGGGGTTATTGTAGTATGAGTGGGAGAAATTGCTTCCCGCTCCCCAGCGGGTGAGATTGGTACCGTATCCCATTGCCCCATGTGCGCTGACGGTGGGAGAATATTTCCCGTACGCCTGATAGAGGTTGTAACGTGAAACTTGAAGCAATTCGCGATATGCTTTTAAGTCAGGGCGATTATTAAGAGCAGTATCAAGATAAACCTCAATTGAAGTCAATGTTCTATCCAAATCGGTATCAATAGGAGGAAATTTGATGTGTTCCGGCAGGGTACCTTGAGGGAATCCCATCAGCACTGCCAAGGAGTAGAGCGATACCTTATAGCTATATTCTGCTGAAATCTGTTTGCCGGTGGCATCGTTAACCTTGATTTTAAAGTTTAGGACATCGCTCAGTGGAACTGCTCCAGCCTGGTATTTTAACTGCGTTTCCTTCAGGTTTTTAAGTTGAAATTCCATATCTGCCATGGCAATTCGCTGTTTTTCAATTGCCAACAGAATATCATTGTAAGCGTAGGCAACACCGCGTACCAGAAGGCGGCGGGAATCCTCTTCAAGGTTTTCATAGTAGCGATGACTTGCTTTTTGTGCCATGACTTTCATTGTCCTCTGTAAACCGTCAAACAGCAACCACGAAGCCTGAAGACTAGTATCAGAAAACCAGGTATTCTGTCTTGAAGAAGTATTATTAACCTGCTGGCTGTAATCATCAATGGAGTTGCCGCCTGAGAAGCTGGCTGAAATGGTTGGCATATAAGCACTCAGTGATTGATAGTAGCGCATTTGCGCGGCACTTACGGCATGATATCTGGCAATATAATCGGGATTATTCTGTACCGCAACCTGTTGCGCAACTACCAACGACAACACATCTACTTGGTCCAGTAACTTTTCCTGCTGGTCAACCTTACGGTGGGTATAAGTGTCTGACTCCGAAGCCAGTGGTGGCGGAGTATAAGAATAGCAACCACCAACCAGCAATGCAGCCAGCATGGCTCCGATGGTCGAAAACATTGAAGAGATTTTTATTTTCATAATGAGTATTTACCAGACAATTTCAATTCAAACGACAACCAAGCAAGATATACCGATATAATTATTTTTCAATTCGAATCAAGAGTTCAAAATCCGCAATTTTAATTTGTTTCGAATTTCGAACTTCGCGCCCTGCCCGTGTTATTTCCTGGTGGCAAGCCGGTTGGATTTGGGTTGCGGGCAAAGCCCGCCTTAAATTTTCTGGTTTTACTTTTTCAGGGCATGCCATTTTTTAAAAACGGCAGAAATTCCTTTTTGTCACTAGCTTTCATATAAGCTTCATTCGGGGTGATGGCGTCGGCTTCCATCAGGGCCTTGAGATTGCTGTCCATGGAACACATGCCGCGTCCCTTGTTAGCCTCGATTATTGTGCGGATATTAGATATCTGCCCCTCACGAATAGTATTCGGCAATCCTTCGGTAGAAAGCAGCACCTCGTGCACGGCGACTCGTCCACCATCAATTTTACGACAGAGCAGCTGAGACACAACTCCTTCAAGGCTCTCGGCGAGCATGGTTCTGATTTGAGCTTGTTCGTCGGCGGGGAAAGCATCAATAATGCGGTCAACGGTTTTCGGAGCATTGTTGGTGTGCAGTGTGGCGAATACCAGCATGCCCATAGCAGCGCAAGTCAGACCCAGTCTGATGGTTTCCAGTTCCCGCATTTCACCGATCAGGATAATATCGGGGTCAGAACGCATAGCGCCACGTAATGCCCGGGGGAATGAGCCACTGTGAATGCCTACTTCGCGGTGAACAATAATGGAATTTTTGTTTTGATGGACAAACTCGATCGGATCCTCAATGGTAATGATATGTTTCTTATAATTTTCATTGATGTAATTAATCATAGCAGCCAGAGTGGTTGATTTCCCGCTACCTGTGGGGCCGGTGACCAGAATGAGACCGTGCGAAAAATTACAGATATCTATCAGTACCTTGGGTAAGTTAAGCTCCTCCAGAGTTTGTATTTTAGTCGGAATTTGTCGAAAAACCGCAGCCATACCGTAATGATTGTAGAGGAAGTTGGTACGAAAGCGAGCCCGATCGGGAATTTCGTGGGCAAAGTCTAAATCGTGGCACTCCATAAAACGCTGCCATCTGAACTCGGGACAGATTTCATGAAGCAGCTCTTCCATTCGTTCAGCCGTAATAATCTCATTTTCATCCAACGGTTCCAGGCGTCCGCTGACTCGAATTTTTGCTGGATGATTAATGGAAAGATGGAGGTCGGATCCACCTCGATCGAGCATAAGATTTAAATAATTGTCAAGAGCAGGCATGGTTTACCTCAGTTATTGCTTTGCTTGTTCCCGGGCACCTCGGATGGCGACTTCCCGGGTCAATTGTTTTATGGCTTCTTCATCGTTCATATATTTGCGAGCCGTTTCCTCAGAAATCGCGCCAGCCATGAATTTGTTCAGCAAATTCTGTGAAAAAGTACACATCCCGGCCTTGGTGCCGGTTTGCATAACGGCTGTCAATCGATGGGTTTTCCCCTCGGAAATGGTGTTGCTAACCGCCAAATTGTTGACCAGTAATTCATAAGCTACGGTCAACCCATCACTGGTATCCGGCACAAGCCTTTGACAGATAATACCGCGCAATGAGCCTGCGGTCATGGCCCGGATTTGCGGTTGCTGCGACGGAGGAAAAACGTCAAGGATGCGATTGAGGGTGTTTGCGGCGTCACAGGTGTGGAGCGTCCCGATAACCAAATGACCAGTTTCAGAAGCCGTAATAGCGTTTTCGATGGTTTCCAGATCGTGCAGCTCGCCAATGACAATAACGTCCGGGTCTTCACGTAGCGCCCCTTTCAGGGCAGTGTTATAAGAGTTGGTGTGGATTCCGATTTGCCGCTGAGTAATATTACACTGGTCTGAAACCTGAATTATTTCAATCGGATCTTCCACGGTAATAACATGATCCTGACGTTTGTGATTTATCACATCAACCATTGCCGCCAGTGTTGTAGTCTTGCCGCTACCGATCGGGCCAGTGACCAGAATCAAACCGTTGTGATAGTCAAGTAATCTTTCGACAGTTTCAACGTCATGCGGCAAAAATCCGAGCTTTTCGAGAGAAAGAATTCGATCCGGAATTAGGCGGTAACTGCCGGAGCAACCGTCCTTGTGCATCATCAGGCTGGCCCGAAACCGATCATCTTCCACTTCCAGCGCCAGATTAAGATCCATATTTTCTTCAAACTCAGCACGTTGTTCCGGGGTCAGCAGAACAGTATTCAAACGGAATGCGTCCGCCGCCGAAACCACTTGTTCGCTGATTTTTTCTATATTAAGAGATTTGCGGACAAACGGCCTGGCCTGAGCCGAAATATGCAAATCACTGGCTCCAAGCGAACGCAACGTCTTGAGCAAATTCATCATCAATGCCCCTGCCTCTTCGTCCGTAAGGTTGGAAACATTCTCCAGCGACGGAATGGCGTCCCATTTTTCATCATCAGTTTTAAAAATATCTGGCTTAGCACCACCCTCTGCCCGTCCCGTAGCAAAAGTCATGACGGCTTGAAATTGTTCCAGCAATTGCATAGCTTCTTCTTCGGAAAGCTCATTTGCCAAGTGATCAAGAACTGCCTGAGCGTATTCCTCAAGCGTCGCATTGCCGCCGATACTTTCAAAGATTTGCCGACAAACACCAAGGGTAAGCAAATCGTTTTTTACCAACGCATAGATAAACCATTGTATTTCCAGACTCATATAAATTCCTTTCCAAAAACTTGAAAACAGTCTTAATTATCCGGCCGAACAGTCAAAATTCCATAAGATTGAAATTCTCCTGAAACCGTAATAATTCGCCGTTTGGGAAGATTCAGGACTTTCTCCGCGGTTGACCGCTCTATAACAATCCACAAAAATAGGGGCGACGCCTGAACGTTGCCCCCTTCAATCTTCCTTACGGTCAACGATATTCAGAAAAAACCATCTAATTGGATCAAATCTCCGACCGACAGAATTGTTAATATATCATTAATCACCCTATTTTTCCAATATGCAAATCGGAGGAAAACAAAAAAAACTGGTGCGCCGGAGTAATGCCTCACTCTTTGGTTGGCTCGCATTCCTCTCGTACCCGTACCCGTTCCCGTACCCGTACACGATGTCCCCTTTGCGAATCTGCTTCCTCGTGCACGTGAACGTGTACCGCTTCGCTGTGAAAGTGTACGTTCAGATATCTGAACCCCATATGCTTAAAAAACGCTTTTCGTGTGAAAATGATGGTGGCACCAAACAGGCACTTTTTCGTTCAGACACTAATTAGACCGTGCTCGAAAAGCCTTTCAGGGTTCATGCTCCGCATGTCCTAAAGGCTTTTCTTCTATCGGTCTTTGTTCATTTCAAAGAACATTTCTTTGAAATGGGTTATAAGCAATGACTTTTTCGGTCATCTCGGCGCGGACATTTTCCAGTCCCCGACGACGCATACGCCCAAACTCAAACACATATTTCAGTTCCATTGGCATTGTTGATCTTGAACAGCAG
>JAGYNC010000201.1 GCA_018400135.1 Victivallaceae bacterium | reverse complement strand
TGAAGCCGTTGATGCTTGCCGCAATCATCCTGATATTGACCTGATATTGATGGATATCCAGATGTCCGAAATGGGAGGATACGAAGCCACGCGTCGAATCCGGGAATTCAACAAAGAGGTTGTTATTATTGCACAAACGGCTTATGGACTATCAGGAGACAGGGAAAAGTCAATAGAATCGGGATGCAACGACTATATCGCAAAACCAATTGACAAAGACGCATTACACGCATTGATACAAAAGTATTTCGATAAATAATTTGTCACAGGTCAAACAAGGAGAATGGTTTTATTCATCTTCCCCTATAATCTGCCATTCAGTTCTAAGCACGTTAGGAATGAATTCAACATCTTCTGCCACTTGATTCCCAAATACGTCGGGAATGAATTCAACATCTTCTGCCACGTGCTCTCCAAGCGCAGTTAAAATGAATTCGACATTTTTGGCCACTTCCTCTCCAAACGCGCCGGGAATGCTTTTAAGATCTTTGGCTACCTGTTCCCCAAACGCATTAAAAATGAATTCAACATCTTCGGCCACTTTTTCTATTCTCAACATTGTTCTCATCTCTTCAACAAGAACCGCAAGCTGTGTTGCCAAATTCGCCAGTTGTGCCTTGGCCTCTTGTATTGCCAGTGCTTTGGCTTTTTGTTGCTCGACAGTCTTTACCGGCATTGCCTGAGCATCTTTCAAGCTCTGTTCTGCCTCTGGTATTGACACCACTATCAACGTTTTTACTGCAGAACTAATAGCAGCGAAGTGGTTGTTCCTAACAAAGGTTTTCTGCAAAGCGGAATCCTGTTTTGAAACATTTTTCCGGGATCCGGCCACAGCGGGGCTATCCAGAGCGACGCTATCATAAATATTTAACGCAGCGCAGAAAAGAAGCAGACAACTCGTTATATTGAAAATCCGAAACATGATACTATAGAGCAAAGGTTTAGAGGGTTTAGCGTCACTAGCAGAAGATAATTGCTGGGCATGAAGAAATTTTTATATTCAGGCTGTTTTTCAACCATGCAGTGTAACAATACCATCATTCAACAACTTTTTCAATTTCATTTCACGGATTATTTTTGTGACAGACCGAGCAGGTCGTTGAGGGTGTTGTCGGTTTGGGCAATTTGGATTAGGGCGTTTTGGGCAGCTTTAAATTCCGACATTTTGCGGTTTTGGGCAATGCCGCGTGAGGATATTTTACCTATTTTAACTTCCACTTCAAATTTGGGGTTATGATCAGGCCCGGTTATTTGTATAATCGTATATTCCGGTGTTTTGCTCCACTTACGTTGCGCGTACTCCTGGAGTAGACCTTTGGGATTAAGTCCGAGCAGTAATTTTTTAGGTTCGGGAAACTCTGCTTTAATAAGGGTTTTGATGAAAGCTTTAACCTGTTCAAAACCGGCATCAAGGTAGAATGCGCCCAGCAGTGCTTCAAAGAGGTCGGACAGGGTTGATTCTCGTTCATTGCCGCCGGCATCAAGTTCACCGTGTCCCACCAGCAGAAACCTGCCAATTTTCAGATGTTTGGCGAGTTGCGCCAAAGCCTCCTGCTGTACCAACGCTGAGCGCATTTTAGTAAGGTCGCCCTCGGATGTTGCAGGATAAAGATGATAAAGATATTCGGTAAGGGTAAGTTCGAGAACGGCATCACCGAGGAACTCGAGGCGTTGATTGTCGTAGTTTAAATTATTTTCAACCGCGTATGAGCGGTGGGTCAGAGCTTCGCGAAGTAACGCTTTATTAGTGAATGAGTAATCAATCACGTATTTGAATTTTTCGATGTCTTCAGCCATTTTGTTCTCGATTACGGTTCCAGGATTCCCGGCGATACTTGTTGGCGGCCAGCTTCTCGGTTTCAGCCCAAAAAAACTCTGAAATATTAAACGCGTTAAAGGTAATTGCAAACTCTTTTTTGAATGCGGCAATAAGTTTTTCGATCATCAATTCGCGTGCGACGTTGATTTCTGCCAAAGCGATACTACCCTGATGCAGTATGCCGTAACGAGTGCGACGCTGCGCCGCGCCGGCAACTTTTTTTTGTTCCTCCATGACATCATAACGTGTTGGAGAGACAAAACACTTCATGGTAGCCCGATCAACGTGAGGCAATGCCGGATTATCGGTGGCAAGTGACGCGGTAATGCTCAATTCGCCGAGCGCGCGCTGCACGGCCCGATGAAAAACGTGATAACTTTCCATGCGATCAAGTTGACTAATCGGATGCGAGGTGGGCACCGCCACGGTGTAGGTAACATCGCAATCATGATAGACAACTCCACCACCGGTAGGTCGGCGCACCACGGTGTATTGTTGGCCGGGCGCGGCCGCGTCATAATTCTGAACATAGCCGATACTGACGGATGGGCGATCCCAACCGTAAATCCGGAGGATGGGAGCCTGCGGTTTAACCAGCGGCAGAAGCAATTCGTCGATACTCATATTAATATACGGGTTACGGTCAATATCCCGCCATAGTAGCCAATGTTCGCAATTCATGGTCAATGTCTGAGGAAATGCCTGATGTGGCGGTTGAGAGAATTTGTTTTAATATTTATTCCTGTCAGTTCGCGATATTGTGATATAAATGCCTGACATACAGGAGATTGACCGACATCGAATCCGGCCCTTTGGCAGAGTTTCAACCAAGAAGAGATTAATCTGGCAATTTCGTGTGTCCGGCGTTGTTTGGAACGAGGACACGGACGAATGGTTGCTCCATCGAAATCCAACAGTCCAATGGACATCTCATCGGTATCAACATTGTTCAGAAAGATGTTGGAAAGTTTTAAGTCGCCGTGAGCCACGCCGGCATCGTGGATAGTTTTCAGCGTGTAACAGGCAAGTCGGATGAAGTGTTCCAGACCGACTCCTTCGTAGATTCGATCAATAAATTTATCGGCGGTAATACCCGTTCCAAGGTATTCAGTTAACAGAAAAGAGTGGTGATACGGCAGGTAATGCTTAACTGTTAACGCGGCATGAACTTCCGGCACTCTGATGCCTAACGTCTGCAATTTGGCAACGGTAATCATGTTGCGTTCAGGGCGGGAACGACGCATGCTGTACTTTAATGCATGGAAAAAGTTACGATAGTTGTAACGTTTGAGAAAATAACTCCGGCCGCTCAAGTCAATTTTTGAACAGAAAACAGAACGCGATCCCGGTTTAAGGTTATCGCTGTCGACAAGTAATGAGTCAGGATTTAGCAGTTGCTCTCCGGGAATTGGCGCGAGGGCAGGGGAAATATATCCGCGCACCTTTCCGTTATTAAACTTCAGGTAACCCTTGCCATAAATTTCGACAAGGGTTCCGGATTTTCTGCGAGTTGTTTCCACTTACAGTTTGTTCCTTAAAGATTTTCAACCACCAAATCGCCGACTTCACTGGTTGAATAACCCATTTTCCCAGCAGCCATGGACTTAAGTTTTTTGCCGGTAACGAAGGCCACGCTCTTTTCAATGGCATTAGCAGCTTGGGTTTCTCCTAAAAATTCCAGCATCATGGCGGCGGCGGAAATTGCTGCCAACGGATTAATGACACCGCGTCCGGTATATTTTGGAGCGGAGCCGCCGATGGGCTCGAACATGCTGACTCCGGAAGGATTGATGTTGCCGCCAGCAGCAATACCCATACCGCCCTGAGTCATTGCTCCCAGGTCGGTAATAATATCGCCAAACATATTACAAGTGACGATAACATCGAACCACTCGGGATTCTTCACCATCCACATGCAAGTGGCATCAACATGGCAATAATCGGTTTTTACATCCGGATAATCTTTGGCGACTTCATAGAAAGTCCGTTCCCACAGGTCAAAGACGTAAGTCAAGACATTGGTTTTGCCGCAGAGGGTTAGCTGTCCGGTTTTGCCAGCAGCGATATCTTCCTGACTGAGTCCTTTCCACGGTGCGTTGTGATGTCGTTTACTGGTATATTCAAACGCGTATCGCAGGCAGCGTTCAACTTGCTTGCGGTTGTAGACCATGGACTGGATGGCTACTTCGTCCGGAGTGCCTTGCATTGAGATGCCGCCTATGCCGGTATAGATGCCGCCGGTGTTTTCACGGACAACCACGTAATCGATATCTTCCGGAGTTTTGCCTGCCAGAGGAGTTTCAACGCCGGGATAAAGTTTCACCGGGCGGAGGTTGATATACTGATCAAGCTCAAACCTTAGCTTCAACAGAATTCCTTTTTCCAGAATGCCTGGTTTTACTTTGGGATGTCCGATTGCCCCCAGATAGACGGCATCAAATTTTCTCAGGATGTCGGCTGCTTCATCAGGTAATACGTTGCCGGTTTCCAGGTAGCGATCTCCGCCCCAGTCAAAAGTTTCAGTTTCCGTGGTGAATGCGAATTTGTCGGCAGCTGCGGCCAACACTTTGAGACCTTCGTTAACTACTTCCGGTCCGGTTCCGTCGCCAGGTAATATAGCCAGTTTGTAATGTTTATTCATTTTAAATGTCATCCTTAAATGTAATCGCTCACTCTTTCCTTGGGTTCGGAGTCAATACTACACAGCCTCGTCGTTCCTCCTCGGGTGTCGTAGCCTTGACCCCCACCCAAAGAGTGAGGCATTACCCTTAAATGGGTAAAAAATAATCGAGTTTAACGCCAAAACAAGGAATGTACTTGTGCTGAAAGGTGTTTGCAAATATAAA
>JAGYNC010000200.1 GCA_018400135.1 Victivallaceae bacterium | reverse complement strand
GTGAACGTGTACCGCTTCGCTGTGAAAGTGTACGTTTCCGTGCCATCCTGTTCAAGAGTACCGGGACGGCGAGAAAAAGCAAGGCGCGCCAGCGCCTCCGAACTTGAAAATTGGACATTCCTTGCTGGCTGTTGAATATTCAAGTTATCTGATGCCCTAAACAAAATAGAAGAACCGGGTTGATGCAAGCACCCGTTTGAAATGAGAAGGATTCGATATTTGTGGCGGTTTGAGCCTCTCTTGATTTATAATACCCTTATTATCACCCTTATTAAGGGGTATTACCCTTATTGTTTTTTTGCCTATCGCGCACCGGCACCACGTCCCTGACATACAAAATTGCCTTGAACCCTTTGTCGCTTTAGGACGGTGCGGATGGTGTCACGGCTTATTCCAGGACATTTTGCCTCAAGTTCGCGTAAAGAGAAGAATCCTGGTATTGAATTAATCGTGTTAAGAACCAGTTCCGTTTATAGCTTTTGTTGCAAGAAACCGTTGTAAAATTAGCAAGAAAAAATATTTCCGATGTAATCGCTCACTCTTTCCGGTAACGCGATCCCCCAAAAGTAGTGCCGTGTTTCGATGAAACCGGCACGGGCGCTCTCATCGAGAGTCGCCCCTACGGAAAGATCGCGAATCCGGGAAAGAGTGAGGGATTACAAAAAGTGCAATTTAGAGGAAATTTTTTTATAAAGTTGTACCAACAATACTAGAAACAAAAAATTCACATAGTGCTCTGTAAAACTGAAAATATCGGGTTGGAGAACTTAACCGGCCTCGCCGGAACTTTTTTAGACAGGATTAACAAGATTTTATTTTATCCTGGATATCCGGCTAAATCCTCAAAATATTCGCAATCCAAACGAAATTTTAAGCTTTACGGAGCACTAAAATGTGAACGTCACCACTAAACGTAAGGTTTTTACAGAAACCAGCCGACGCAATATCTGAATCCGGTGGTTATTACGGGATTTTCGGGATAAGTTCAAGCAGATTGTTTATCAGCGGAGAATCGTTTTCGGAACGCCACAAGGCGAAAATTTCCACCGGCGGCAAATCACTGTCGAGTCGACGGAATTCGATGTCCGAAGGCGCATTGATCATGCTTGATTCGGGTACGAAAGAGAGACCCAGTCCTGCTTTCACCAGCGCCAGAGTGGTTCTTTTCGAGCTTATTTCCTGAATGATGTTCGGAGCAATTCCACTGAGCCGAAAACATTCATCAAAACGGTTTCGCAGGTAAGGTTGTTCGGTTCGCGGGAAGAGAATCAACGGTTCATCGCGCAGCATATCCAGGGTAAGCGGCGACGGATAGGCGCATAAAGTATGTTTTGCTGGCATCGCCAGCACATATTCTTCCCGCAACACCAATTGTTTGGAATAGGCCGTTGTGTCATAGCCGAAAGGACGCATGAACCCCAGATGGATGCGCTTCTCGTCAAGTTCCCGGAACTGCTCGATGACCATCAGTTCATTCAAGGACAATTGAACCCCGGGGTACTCGTGCATGAACCGCTTGACGGTTTCCGGCAGAAAAGTGTTGATAACCGACTCGTTGAACGCTAGCGAAAGATAACCGCTCTGGCCTTTCCCTAAATTCATCATGATCGAACAGGCTTTATTTGCCCGTTCCACGATGCCGCGCGCCTCGGACAGGAAAATCCTGCCTGCTGCGGTCAATTCAACCCGGCGGCTCGTCCGGTTGAACAATTTTACCTCGAGTTCGTCCTCCAGCCGTTTGATCTGCTGGCTCAGAGGCGGCTGCGCCATGTGCAGCTTGGCGGCGGCCCGGCCAAAATGCAGTTCCTCGGCAACCGCGATAAAATATCGTAGATGTGTCAATTCCATATTCAAAGCTCCATTGATAATGCTGATAACATAAACGATAGTTAAATAATATCAATAAACATTATAGATATTGTTGACATATCGTTTGTCGGCATTAAAATATTTAAACGGTGGCAATTAATTGGTGTGATAGCTCGATAATATCGGATTTGTCGGGCTTGAAAAAAAGTACCTCAAGCTTCCAGCTTGAGAGGAAACGACGCAAGCAAGGATGCTTGCGATACCATGGATGAGAATCGGAAATCGATAGCGACCTGCTTGCGCGCGACGCGCAGGCAAGTGGCTCAAAAAAGATCAAATATCTTTCATTGTGCGGTATGCTCGGTTACGGCTATCCTGTTGAAGGACTGAAACGGGCAATGCGGGAAGATATCGCTTTTATCGGCGTGGATGCGGGTTCAACCGATCCCGGGCCGTATTATCTCGGGAGCGGCAAGGGTTTTGTCAAGGAATTGCAGATCCGGCGCGATCTGGAACCGGCATTGCTTGCTGCCAGAGAGAAGAATATTCCCTTGATTATCGGCAGCGCCGGTGGTTCCGGAGCGCGTCCGCATGTTGATTCGTTCTGTAGTATCCTGCTTGATCTGGCGTTTCCGTTTCCCCCTTCCGATTTGCAAGGCGGCGCGGTATACGAGTTCTCGCTTTATCATCTGCTGCAGACAAACCGTCAACAGAACATATTTCCAGTGAAATATGTAGATGTTTAAGAATAAAGGGACAATCCCATGAGATTATATGATATCGCCCAAGTCATCAGAAGCAAAAACGCCGGCCCGTTCACTTTGACATTAGACATTATTTTTAACTGTGTCGAGGATTTCGAACGGGTATTGAACTCTCCGAATTTCACCGCAGCGCGTATCGCGCAAGTTTATGATAAAAGAGTTTCAGAAGTGAAAATACACCCGTTCAAAGCGATAAAAGGGATAAAAATAGCCCTGCCGCGGACAATCAGTTCAGGCGCGCCCGGAGACAACGATGTCTACGGCAGTCAACAACACCTGCCGTTGGCTAACATCGAAATAGCCTGACTTGAGACTGCTAAGGAGGCGTTCAACAATAACTACTGCATCTTTTGATGAAAGTGACAAAACGCGCGTGCCGGAATTTCGGAGGGGATGGTTCAAATAAAGCAGATGCGGGAGATGCACTGGTCGAAGTTTTCTTGTCCGCTGAGAATATCTATTTCAACTCTGAGGAAATTGACCGGGATATCCTGTCGATCAAGCCGCGGTATCCGCACCGCGTCTTTTTCCGTAGTCACAATCATTTCAGCTTTGGCAGTTTTGGCCTGATTGATGAAGTCGATGATCTCCTGTTGAGAAAAACGGTGGTGGTCGGCGTAGCTCTGTTTGAAAACCAGCGTGGCACCGAGTTGCTCCAGAAATTGTTCAAAGCTTTCCGGACAGGCGATGGCGGAAAGTGCGGCCACCCTGATGCCTTGCAGCTCCGACAATGGTCGCCGTTCATTTTTGTTGAAGACATTTTCCAGATATTGCGGTTTGTGGCAGCATTCAATAATTTCCGCCCGTCGGTTGTGGCGGCGCAGAAAAGTTTTCAGGTGTCGCAGATGGTTGCCGCCGTTTGACTTGGTCAAAAAAATGTAGTCCGCGCGCCGCAGATTCTTTATCGGTTCACGTAGAATGCCGCGGGGCAGCACATTGTGGTTGCCGAATGGAGTGGTGGAGTCCACCAGGACGATATTGATATGTGGTTTCAGGCGCAGGTATTGGAAGCCGTCGTCCAGAATCAGCGTATCTGCGGCAAATTCATTGATCGCGTACAGTCCGGCTTTAACGCGGTCTTTGTCCACCAGAACAATGACGTTGTGGAGATTCGAGGCCAGCATGTAGGGTTCGTCGCCGGCATAATCGGAATCAAGTAACAGGTTTTCTCCGTCAGAAACAATTTTTGGCGGCACTTCCATGGTTTTTGAACTGAATTTCTGGATAAGTTTAGTCCAGAGCGAACGCTGTTTACTGCGATAGCCACGGCTTAACACCGCCACTTTGCGGCCCTTCTGGCTGAGAGATTTTGCAAATACTTCCACCACTGGCGTTTTTCCGGTGCCGCCGCAACTGACGTTGCCGATGCTAACCACTAAACAGCCGATGGCGCGGTGTCGGATAATGCGTTTATCAAACATCCAGATGCGGAACTGTACCGCCATCCGGTAGAAGCGTGATGCGATGAACAACAATGAAAGCATTGCGAAATCCTGGCGACGCTTGCGTTTGCCCAGAATCAGAGAGAGAAAATATCGTTCCAGATTTTCGAAAATTTCCTGTTTGGTCATGATGTGTTTCTTTAAGAAAAATCAAAAATAAATATTCGAACAAAAAAGGGTTTTCCTGTCGGCGCACAATACTTCGCTCTTCCCCGTATCCGAATCGCCATTGTTTTGAACATTGATTTTTTTAGGAATTCATTTTTGTTTCGAGCAGCGAATTCCGGATTTTTAGAGCTTTTCGATTAAGCCCTGATTAGTGCCCGAACGAAAATGGACTTTTTCGTCAGCGCCAGTCACTAACCATACTGGCGGAAACCCCTTAGAAAGTACATTGCGAAACTCAAATAGCAACCCCGGTTCAGGGAAGAAAAATACATTGTGCCGTCTGCGGGTAATCCACCGGCCTCCGCCTGGGATATAGCTCTCCGCCGTAATGAGTTGCTTTTCAGTAGCGTGCGTTCTCCGAGCGCAAACAGCAATGCACCGCTTTATGCGTTCGGAGAACGCATGCTACTTCGCGCGGCCATGCAACATAGGAGTTTATGACGTGCGGCGAAGCCGCTTTGGAGTGCCTGCCTGTGCGGGTACGCACACAGACAGGCGGCG
>JAGYNC010000020.1 GCA_018400135.1 Victivallaceae bacterium | reverse complement strand
ATGCGGTTGCATGTTTGAGAGCCGGATGTATATTCCCCGCTTGCTTTGCCTTTCGCAAAAGCATGTCCGGTGCCCACATAGCTCAGTCGGTAGAGCACATCCTTGGTAAGGATGAGGTCACCGGTTCAAGTCCGGTTGTGGGCTCCATTTAATAATAAATTTATTCAGGTCGAAAAAGGTCAGTTCAGCAAAACAAACTGGTCGCAGAATGGTAACTTAAAAGGTAAAAATACCAGGAGGAAACTAAAGATGGCCAAAGAAAAATTCGAGAGAAACAAGCCGCACGTCAACATTGGAACTGTTGGTCACGTTGACCATGGAAAAACCACGTTAACCGCCGCAATCACCATGGTGTTGAATAAGAAGTACAGCACAGGCGTGGTAAAAAGGTACGATGAAATCGACAATGCCCCGGAAGAAAAACAACGCGGTATTACCATCAACACTGCGCATGTTGAATATGAAACAGCAAATCGGCACTATGCTCACGTAGACTGTCCGGGACACGCCGACTATGTAAAAAACATGATTACCGGTGCCGCCCAGATGGACGGAGCTATTCTGGTAATCGCCGCCACTGACGGCCCGATGGCACAAACCCGTGAGCACGTATTGCTGGCTCGCCAGGTGGGCGTTCCCGCTATTGCCGTCTATCTTAACAAAACTGACCAGTTGGACGATCCTGAACTGCTCGAACTGGTTGAAATGGAAGTGCGCGAATTGCTTTCTGAATACGACTTCCCGGGCGATGACATTCCAATCATTAAGGGTTCAGCACTGAAAGCAGTCGAAGCCGAAGGCGATCCAAGCAGTCCTGATTGCGAAAGCATTCTCAAGCTGATGGATGCCGTCGACTCTTACATTCCCGAACCGGTTCGCGATGTCGACCAGGCTTTCTTAATGCCGATTGAAGACGTGTTTTCCATTGAAGGTCGTGGAACCGTTGTTACCGGTCGTGTTGAGCGTGGCGTTATTAAAGTAAATAGTGAAGTCGAAATTGTAGGTATTAAACCTACCGTAAAAACTACTGTTACCGGTGTTGAAATGTTCCGCAAAATGCTTGATGAAGGCAGAGCCGGAGATAATGTCGGTTGTCTGCTGCGCGGCACCAAGAAAGATGATGTTGAACGCGGACAAGTGCTGGCGAAACCCGGAAGCATTACACCGCATACCAAGTTCACGGCCGAAATTTATGTACTGTCCAAGGAGGAAGGCGGTCGTCATACACCGTTCTTCACCAACTATCGTCCGCAGTTCTATTTCCGGACAACGGATGTAACCGGTATTATTTCCCTTCCTGAAGGCGTGGAAATGGTGATGCCCGGTGACAACACCTCCGTAACGGTTGAGCTTATCGCTCCGATCGCCATGGAAAAAGGTTTGCGTTTCGCTATTCGTGAAGGTGGCCGAACTGTGGCTTCTGGACGAGTTGCCGATATCATTGAGTAATCCCAAAGAGCTCATCTGCTGTAATTAGATACTGTCCCGAACAGTCCCCATTGACTGTTCGGGACGGTTATATGAAAATATAAAACGGATATTAATATGGCGCGTGAATTCATAATTTTTGAGTGTACCGAATGTAAACGGCGGAATTACACTTCCACCAAGGAGAAGCGCAACACTCCCGGTAGAATTGAGTTAAAAAAATACTGTAAATACGATCGTAAACATACGGTTCATCGGGAACGCGCCAAGTAATTTTACCTGTAGTAGGAGTGTAGCTCAGTTGGCTAGAGCAGCGGTCTCCAAAACCGCAGGTCGTGAGTTCGAGTCTCACCGCTCCTGCCAATTTAATTTTGAAACTCTATCAAGGCAGAAGATTTATGAGTGGCGGAATAATGGCTAAAGTCAGGAGATTCCTGACTGATACGTTGGCGGAGTTGAATAAGTGCACATGGCCCAACAAATCCGAATTGTTTGAATCAACAGTGCTGGTAATCGTTGTCATTGTAATTCTTTCATCTTTCGTTGCAGGCGTTGACCAGGCCAGCATGTGGTTCATTAAGCTTATTACCGGAACTCTTTAAAATTGCAACGGGGACAATTTGGCATGGAAGAAGAAAACATCAAAGGACAGTGGTTTGTCGTGCATACCCTTTCAGGACAGGAAGGGCGTGTCAGGGACGCTATTTTGCGGCAAATTGAGCTTGTGGAAAGCCAGATTCCGGTTTATGAGGTTAACATCCCCACAGAAAAAGTTTCAGAAGTTAAACGCGGCAAAAAGTCGACAACCACTAGAAAGTTTTTCCCGGGATATATTCTGGTCAGGATGGATTTATATGATCAGGATGCAGGAATAATTAACGAAAAGGTTTGGTATTTCATCCGGAACGTTCAGGGGGTTATCGGATTCGTCGGCGACGCAAGTAATCCAATTCCACTATCGGACACTGAAGTTGACAATTTATTTCGCCAATCGCGTGAAGAAGAGCGTGTCAAACCTAAAGTACTTTATGAAATTGGTGAGGTTTTGCGCATTAAGGATGGCGCATTTGAGAATTTAGAAGGAACAGTCGAAGAAATTGACAATGGTCGCGGCAAATTGAAATTAATGGTTTCAATATTTGGTCGCTCTACTCCAGTTGAATTAGAGTTTTGGCAGGTTGAACGCGAAGTCTAAGCTGACCGCTCAATAAAACTCAATATTATTATAAAAAGAAAAAAATACGCTGACGGGAGAAAATCCTGCCGTTTCGTACCGCAGTGTAACTCAAGCGGAGATCATTTAATGGCGAAGAAAGTTACAGGAGAAATCCGGTTGCAGATTCCTGCTGGCGCGGCCAATCCGGCACCACCAGTTGGCCCGGCTCTCGGCCAGGCAGGAGTCAACATCATGGAGTTCTGTAAGCAGTTCAATGCCGCCACTCAAACACAAAGTGGCATGATCATTCCAGTAGTGATAACGGTCTATCAAGATCGCTCGTTCACTTTCATCTGCAAATCGCCACCAGCAGCAGTACTTATTAAAAAAGCTGCCGGCCTGGCTTCTGGAGCAAAAACTCCAGGGCGTGAAAAAGTCGGGGAAATTACCCGGGAGCAGGTTAAAGAGATAATAGCGATTAAGAAAAATGACCTTAACGCTCAGAATGAAGAAGCTGCTATACGGATTATCGAAGGAACTGCCCGGAGTATGGGTATTGAGGTGACCGATGGGTAGAAGTAAATTATACGACTCACAGATAGCCTGTTATAAGCATCAACAAAAATACAATTTGACAGAGGCTCTCGATATTCTGAAGAAGATCCCTCACGTCAAGTTTGAAGAAACGGTAGATGTGGCTTTCAAGCTTGGAATAGATCCGAAAAAATCAGATCAAAACGTGCGCGGGGCAGTGCCACTGCCAAAAGGCACTGGACGTCAGGTTAAAGTTTGTGTAATTGCTGACGGCCCTCAAGCCGACGAAGCAACAACTGCCGGAGCAGATAATGTGGGATCCGGAGAGTTGGTTGAAAAAATTAAGGGCGGCTGGCTCGATTTTGATGTATTGATTGCAACTCCAGAAGCGATGAAACAAGTAAGACCTTTGGGACGGGTACTCGGACCCAGGGGATTGATGCCTAATCCCAAAACCGGCACCGTAACCGACGCCATCGGCAATGCAGTTAAAGAAGCCAAAGCAGGACGCGTCGAGTTTCGCGCGGACCGTGGCGCTTGCGTTCACGTCCCCATAGGCAAGCTGTCGTTTTCATCCGAAGATTTGTTGGAGAACTTCAATGCCATCTATGATGCCTTAAACAAAGCTCGTCCAACGGTCGCCAAAGGAATATATTTTCTAAGTTGCACGATATCTTCAACCATGAGCCCCGGCATCAAGATCAACATTAGAGAAATGACGAGGCAACAATCATGAGAAGCGAAAAAAGCCATCTGGTAAATTTTATTGGAGGGTTACTCAAGGATTCTGATTATGTGTATTTTGTCACCTACAAAGGCCTTGCAGTAAAAGAAATTTCGGATTTCCGCGTTAAGGTTACCGAAATGAATGCCGAATGTCATGTCTTAAAGAATCGGCTGATAAAAAAGGCAGCAGAACTATTTGAATTTGACGCACTGGCTCCAATGGAATTGAAAGAATCAACCGCTTTGATCAGCGGCACGGGAGATCCGAGTGCTGTTGCTCAAGTTATCTCCGAATTCGGCAAGCAACATGAACAGCTTGCAGCAAAAGGCGGTTACTTTGAAGGTGAATTGCTTTCCGCCACAGACGTCAAAGCAATTGCGGCTCTGCCGCCCAAAGAGATTCTTCAAGCACAACTATTGAGTGTGTTACAAGCACCGGCACGTAATTTAGTCAGTGTGCTTAACACCAAAGCAACATCAATCGTCAATGTTATAAATGCATATAAAGATAAACTGGAAAAATAATAATTTTCACCAATCAAACAGGAGGCATTAACAATGTCGGAAGAAACCAAAGTAGAAGTTTCAAAAGAAATGGATGCATTCATCTCTTATGTCGAAAACATGACAGTCCTCGAACTTTCCAAGTTAGTTAAAGCGCTGGAAGAACGTCTGGGAGTCAGCGCAGCTGCTCCGATAGCCGTTGCTGCCGCACCAGCCGCTACAGAAGAAGCCGCTGTAGAAGAAAAAACTGAATTTGATGTAATATTGACTAATTTTGGAGAAAAAAAAGTCGGTGTCATCAAGGAAGTTAGAAGCATCACCGGGCTCGGCTTGAAAGAGGCTAAAGATTTAGTCGAAGGAGCTCCAAAAGCGGTCAAGGAAGCAATATCAAAAGAAGAAGCAGAAAAAGTCAAAGCGCAACTTGAAGGCGCTGGCGCTACTGTTGAAATAAAATAAACTTGCCGTTTTTTTGTGACGGCGGGAAAATAACATGATTTTCCTGCCGTTCTTTTTGCGTTTAAAAGTGAAGCGCTCGGCTCGACAAATTATGAAGTCGCTGAAACACGATATTGATAACAGTTGGAATGGTGGGTTATGACAGATCGCATAAACTTTGGGAAATTAAAGGAAATATTGGATGTCCCGGATTTAATCGGAGTCCAAATTGATTCGTACAACAACTTCCTTCAGATGAGTGTCCCTCTTGTAGATAGAGAGCGCAAGGGACTACAGGAAGTATTTAATGAGATTTTCCCGATAGAAAGTTTTGACAAGCAATTGGTAATTGAATTTATTGCTTATTCGCTTGGTGAAACAAAGAGCGACGTAATTGATTGCATTAAAGATGGCAATACCTATAGCGTTCCTCTTTACGTCGATTTCCTCCTAAAAATCAATGGCACGGAATTGCCTGAACGCGTTTATATGGGCGAAATTCCGGCAATGACAGACAGAGGCACATTCGTCATCAATGGCGCTGAACGGGTTATCATCAGCCAGTTGCATCGTTCTCCCGGAATTTGCTTCGAGAAAACACGTCATTCCAGCGGTAGAACACTCTACTCTTATCGAGTTATTCCAGACCGTGGTTCCTGGATGGAGGTGCAATTTGATATAAATGACTATATTTATATCTATCTTGACCGCCGTCGCCGTCGCCGTAAATTTTTAATAACTACTTTCCTGCGCGCTGTCGGTTACGAAACCAACAAAGATATTCTCCAGGAAGTTTACAAGGTAAAATCATATACAACCAACGCCTTGTTGAGAGAAAAGGATTTGTCGCAGTTTTACACAGTTGACGATATTACCAATGCCGAGGATTTGGTGGTTCTGGAAGAGCTGATTCAACTTAACGAATCGCGCCTGAAAGAATTAATTGATACTGACATCAAAAAAATTACTTTGGCTCACGTCCCTGACGGTGATAAATATCTCATTGATTGCCTGCGGCGTGATCCCGCACGAAACGAGGAAGAAGCTCTTAAAGAAATTTATCGAAGAATGCGTCCCGGGGACCCACCAAATGTGGGCAATGCCAGACAACTGATAAAACGTCTGTTCTTCGATGTTAAAAGGTATGATCTAGGAACTGTCGGCCGTTACAAGATTAATGAGAGGCTTGGATTGAACTTACCTTTAACAGAACGGGTACTATGCCGTGAAGATCTTATGGGAGCCACCAGGGAATTGATGAAACTACGTCACAGTGGGGGACGCGTTGATGATATTGACCATCTGGGAAATCGGCGAATCCGTACCGTTGGCGAACTCCTGCAAAATCACTGTCGCGTGGGCCTGCTGAGAACGGAACGGCTTATCAGGGAACGCATGACCCTGCTTAATGCCGAAGACAATAATATAAACCCCGGGAAACTGGTTAATCCCAAGGCATTTGCCGGCGTTATTCGCGATTTTTTCGCTCGCAATCAACTATCCCAATTCATGGATCAGACCAATCCGCTCAGTGAGCTGACCAATAAGCGACGGCTTAGCGCACTCGGCCCCGGTGGGTTAAGTCGTGAACGCGCCGGCTTTGAGGTGCGAGATGTTCATTCCAGCCATTATGGCAGAATATGTCCGATTGAAACGCCAGAAGGCCCCAATATCGGATTAATATCATCGATGTCTCTCTATGCCAGAATCAACGATTATGGTTTTTTGGAAACACCATACCGGCAAGTTGAAAATGGCAAAGTAACCTCCAAAATAGAATATTTGACCGCTGACCGTGAGGAACAGTACGTTATCGCGCAGGCAAACGCTCCACTCAACAAAAATGGTCGTTTTATTCGCCCAACTGTGATGTCAAGATTTCATGGCGAATCCGAAGCACGTCCAAGCGAGGAAGTACAATTCATGGACGTTTCTCCAAAACAGTTGGTTAGCGCGGCTACCGGCATCATTCCGTTTTTGGAACATGACGATGCCAATCGCGCTTTGATGGGATCTAATATGCAACGGCAGTCAGTTCCGTTGCTTACCACGGAAGCTCCTTTGGTCGGAACCGGATTGGAAGCAAGGCTTGCACGCGATTCAAGAGCAGTTGTAGTTGCTAGAAATGCGGGGATTGTGGCCGAGGCGACTGCTGAGCAGATTATTATTACTCCGGATGGCAAATTGCCTAAAAAAATGACAAAATCAGCTACTATAGACAGCTATCGACTCAATAAATTCATGCGTAGCAATGCCGGCACCTGTATTAACCAGCGACCGATTGTCCGTAAAGGCGATACTGTTGCAGCCGGTAATGTGATAGCTGATGGTGCCGCCACAGCTGGCGGTGAACTTGCACTCGGCAAAAATATAAAAGTTGCTTTTATGCCGTGGTGCGGTTACAACTTTGAGGATGCCATAGTCGTTAGTGATAAATTAGTAAAAGAAGACGTTTATACCAGTATCCATATTGATGAATTCGAAATCACCAGCCGTGAAACCAAACTTGGTCCTGAAGAAATTACTCGCGATATCCCAAATGTGAGCGAGGAAGCGTTAAGAAATCTCGGTAATAACGGGGTCGTCTGTCTCGGTGCTGAAGTCAAACCTGGTGATATCCTGGTTGGCAAAATCACCCCTAAAAGCGAAACTGAATTGGCTCCGGAAGAGCGTTTGCTACGAGCCATTTTCGGGGAAAAAGCTGCCGACGTTAAAGACTCCAGCTTGGTAGTGAGCAGCGGTAAGGGGGGTACCGTGATGGATGTCAGAATCGAGTACGCCAAAGACCCGAATCGGCAGACTATGACCAAATCAGAACTTAAACGTCAGACTAAAAATGTCAAGGATACATACAAAACCGCACACAGTGAGTTGATTGAAGAGCTTACCGACCGTCTGGCAGATTTGATGCTCGGTCAAAAGTTGCCTCATCCTATTCATGGTATGTCTGACAGTAACGAAAAATCAATTCTTATCAGTTCCAACCGTAAGGTAACCCGTAGTTCAATTCTCAAATTAGCGGCAAAGCATAATTCCTGGGAAATGGATGATTGTCCGCTACAAAAATCTATTAAAGAATTAATGATTATTTATACTCCCAAGTTTGAAGAGGTTGAACTCGCTCGCAATGAAGCCATGAGCACGCTTGAATCCGGCGAAGGTGTTGCACCGGGAATCATTAAACGAGTCAAAGTATATGTTGCCAGCAAACGTAAACTTGAAGTCGGTGACAAAATGGCGGGACGACATGGCAACAAGGGTATTGTCGCCAAAATCGTTCCAATGGAAGATATGCCATTCATGGAAGACGGAACTCCAGTAGATATCGTGCTCAACCCATTAGGTGTACCCAGTCGTATGAATGTTGGACAGGTACTTGAAACTCATCTCGGCTGGGCAGCCAAAATGCTCGGTATGAAGGTAGCAACTCCGGTATTTGACGGTATTTCTGAAGACAAAGTAAAAGAACTAATGGAAAAAGCCAATATAAGCGAAGAAAAACGAACAGGTGTTAATTATCACTGGGGATACATTTGCCAGGATGGCACCCCTGCCAGATACGATGGAAAAACAGATCTTTACGATGGTCGAACCGGTAATAAATTTTATCAGCGGGTAATGGTAGGCGAAATTTACATGCTCAAACTTGACCACTTAATTGCCAGCAAAATACATGCCAGGTCGGTCGGCCCTTACTCTCTGGTTACTCAGCAACCCCTTGGCGGCAAAGCACAACATGGGGGTCAACGCTTTGGAGAAATGGAAGTATGGGCTCTTGAAGCTTACGGCGCAGCATGCGCGTTACAGGAAATGTTGACAGTTAAAAGTGATGATGTCGCGGGACGTGCCAGAATTTATGAATCCGTGGTCAAAGGACAAAATATTCTCGAGGCCGGCAGACCTGAATCGTTCAACGTTTTACTGAAAGAAATGCAGAGTCTTGGTCTCGATATTCGGACCGTTCAAAAACCGGCCGACAATAATTAATTCGGAGGAATTAACCTTGATTGATAACACATATGCTTACAGAGAATTACTGGGAAAAGCTTCCAGCACATCATTTGGCGCGGTTTCGATAAATGTCTCGTCGCCGGATGTTATTCGTTCTTGGAGTTTCGGAGAAGTCAAAAATCCTGAAACCATCAATTATCGTAGTTTCAAACCTGAAAAAGGTGGACTTTTTTGTGAACGAATCTTCGGCCCGACACGCGACTGGGAATGCAACTGTGGAAAATATAAGCGGGTCAAACACAAAGGTATTATCTGCGACAGGTGCGGGGTTGAAGTTACTCAGTCTAAAGTAAGACGAGACCGGATGGGACATATTGAGCTGGCAGTTCCGGTGTCTCATATCTGGTTTTTCAAATGCATGCCAAGCCGTATCGGACTGATGCTGGATATGACCGCAAAATCCCTCGAGCGCGTGATCTATTACGAAGATTGGGTAATTACGGATTCCGGCGACACACCACTGGAAGTAGGCAAGACTTTGGGAGAACTGGAATACCGACAGGCCAGAGAAGATTATGGCGATGCTTTTGCCGCAGATATGGGAGCCCCGGCAATAAAAACTTTGCTGGAAAAAAGCGACCTGGGCAAACTTTACGGCGAACTCGAGCTCGCTCTTGAAGCAACTAAAAACAAAGCCATTAGAAAAAAATTAGCCAAAAGACTACGCCTGGTCGAGGGTTTTGCCAATAGCAATTCACGCCCGGAATGGATGATTATGACCGTATTACCGGTTATACCTCCCGATCTCAGACCACTGGTGCCCTTGGAAGGTGGTAGATTTGCCACATCCGATCTCAATGATCTTTACCGACGGGTAATCAACAGAAACAACCGCCTGAAGAACTTGCTCCAGCTTCGAACACCGGAAGTGATTATAAGAAACGAAAAACGCATGTTGCAGGAAGCCATTGATGCACTGTTTGACAACGGTCGTCATGGTCGCGCTGTAACCGGCGCCGGCAACCGCCCATTGAAATCACTTAGCGATATGCTAAAAGGAAAACAAGGGCGCTTCCGACAGAACCTGTTAGGCAAACGCGTCGACTATTCCGGACGCTCGGTCATTGTGGTAGGTCCAGAATTAAAAATTTGGCAGTGCGGCTTACCGAAAAAAATGGCATTAGTCCTTTTCGAGCCATTCATTATCAGACATTTGAAGGGACGCAACCACGCTCACACCGTACGCGGTGCAAAGAAAATGATCGAGCGTGGAGAACCGGCCGTATGGGATATTCTTGAAGAAGTTACCAAGGGGCACCCAATCATGCTCAACCGTGCTCCGACTCTGCACCGGTTAAGTATCCAAGCATTTGATCCGGTACTTATTGAAGGTTCTGCTATTCGCATTCACCCTCTGGTGTGTACTGCCTACAATGCCGACTTTGACGGAGACCAGATGGCTGTACACGTCCCCCTCTCCAACGAGGCTCAAATGGAAACAAAAATGTTGATGCTGTCGCCCAACAACATTTTTTCACCGGCTAATGGAAAACCCATCGCAACTCCTACTCAAGATATTACTCTGGGCGCTTATTTCCTGACATTTGAACCTAGAAACAAGGAAAAAGCGAAATATTACAAAGATTATTTTGAAGTGTTACTCGCCCTCGACCGTGGATTTGTCCATATCCATGATGCGGTATACATTCCTAACCCAAATTTGGGTGATAACACCAAATATGGCGATAAGGAAAACAAGTTTGTTTTGACCTCCCCCGGACGCTGTATCTTCAACGAAATATGGGATACGCGACAGGGATTTTTCAATCACGTAGCAAATAAAAAGGCCCTTGGAGAACTCATAAGTTATTCATACAAAATATCCGGCCACGTAAATACCGTAGAATTGCTGGACAATCTGAAAAATCTCGGTTATGAATATGCAACCCTGGCAGGCTTTTCTATCTCTATTACTGACCTGAAAATACCGGAAAATAAAGAAGAAATAGTCACAGGTGCACGTACTCAGATTGATAAAGTTATTGCCCAATATAATGATGGAGTACTAACTGAGGGTGAACGGCAAAATAAAGTTATTGATATCTGGACTCAAATCAGTAATACTGTCGCCAATCAACTCTTTTTAAGACTTGAAAATGATTCTCGCCGTGGCGAAATCAATCCTGTCTATGCGATGATAGATTCTGGAGCTCGCGGCAGCAGAGATCAAATTCGCCAGCTTGGCGGAATGCGTGGTTTGATGGCCAAACCATCAGGTGATATTATAGAAACACCTATTGTTTCCAATTTCCGTGAAGGATTATCTGTTTTAGAATATTTCATAAGTACCCACGGCGCTCGCAAAGGTCTTGCCGATACAGCATTGAAAACGGCTGATTCCGGTTATATGACCCGTAAATTAGTTGATGTTGCCCAGGATATAATTTGCCGTGAAGAAGATTGCGGCACAGTTAAAGGCATTTGGGTTAGCGCTATAATTGAGGGAGATGAAGTAATTTTGCCGTTGTCTGATCGTATTTTGGGCCGCTTCAGCGCCATGGATATCAAAGACCCGGTATTCGATGATGGCAGGTTAATTATAGCCGCAGGCGAAGAATTCACCGAAACAAAAACCGAACTCATTGATAAACGCGGTATCTCAAAAATCCTGATCCGCTCCGCGCTCACCTGTGAAACACCTTATGGTCTGTGCGTAAAGTGTTACGGACGTAACCTTGCCAGCGACCGCCTGGCTCAGAGAGGTGATGCACTTGGAATTATCGCAGCTCAGTCAATCGGAGAACCTGGCACTCAGTTGACCATGAGAACATTTCATATCGGCGGCACCGCATCCTCAGCCTATAAATTACCCGTTATCACCGCTCGTAACGCCGGAACTGTTAAGCTTTATAACGTTAGAACTATCGTCAACCGGCGCAAAGAGACTGTAGTTGTCAACAAAAACGGTTATGTGGTTGTTTACGACGAAAAAGCCGCGAAGGAAGCTGAAAGCAAGGCCAAGTCCAAAGCCAGGGCTGAGGCTGAAGCGATCGGTGCCATGTACAACAAAGATTATGATTACTGGGCAGATGCTCTGCGCGAAGCTGAGTTGGATCGTTACGATTTGGAGGCAGGAGCGGTTCTGGGCAAAAAAGATGGCGAAAAAGTCAAATCCGGCCAAAAATTTGTCCATTGGGATCCTTACCACGTCCCAATCATCGCCGAGGAATCCGGGAAGGTTGAATTACACGACCTGGTTGAAGGCGTAACACTCAGTCGCGTAAAACGCGGAGAAACTGAAGAAATAACGGTTATGGAACATCGCGAAGACTTACATCCACAAATTGTCATAGTGGACGAAGACGGCGGATTTGTCGCGAACTACCCGCTACCGGCTGGTGCTTTTCTGATGATAAAAGAAAAACAGAAGATACTTCCTGGAACAACCTTGGCACGAGTCCCGCGACAAACCGCAAAAAACAAAGATATCACCGGTGGCTTACCGCGCATCGCAGAGTTATTCGAAGCACGAATCCCCAAAGACATAGCTGAAATTGCCAGAATTGATGGGATTGTTGAGCTGGATAAAATGGCTAAAGGCCGTCGGCAATTGCTTATTCGTGACCCTGAATCCGGCATCACTGAAGAACATAATAATATTCTGGCTAACAAACACCTTATGGTCAGCAAAGGGGATTTTGTTCACAAAGGACAAAAACTTACGGAAGGTTCAATCGTGCCACATACCCTGCTCGAAATTTGCGGCACGCATGAATTGCAACGTTATTTGGTCAATGAAATTCAATTGGTTTACCGCGCTCAGGGAGTTGAAATCAACGATAAACACATCGAAATAATTGTTCGCCAAATGATGCAGAAAGTTAAGGTGAGCGCCCCTGGGGACAGCGCCTATTTGGCTGGCGAACAAATAGAACGAGTTGAATTCGAACAGGAAAATAAAACGGTTGTAATCCGTGGTGGAATTCCCGCTGAAGCCGAACCCATTCTCCTTGGAATCACCAAATCTTCTCTGGAAACAGAGAGTTTTATTTCGGCAGCCTCGTTCCAGGATACAACACGTATTCTTACCGAGTCAGCTACCCTGGGTAAAGTAGATATGTTACGTGGATTCAAAGAAAATGTCATCACCGGACATCTAATTCCCGCCGGAACTGGAACAGAAGTAATGCAATCAATCGGATTGAAGTATTTGGGCGAAGAGATTCCACCAGAACTTCCAGAGCTTATGATCGACCATGAAACAAAAACAGAATCACCTACCTCCGTGTCTCCATAGTGATACGGAAGGATTTAGGACAGCAATCGGCAATCGTAACGCTCAGGAATCGATCCGGGACTAACCGGTGAAATCGACAATTTCAGGCTAGAGTCTTGTAGGTTTTTCTAAAAAAAATAAAAATATGTTTGTAAAGCGTCAAATTAAAACTAAGTTATTTGGTTTTTGAGCGTCGTGGGATACGAGCTAGTCATTCCTGATACGAGTAATTCTAGCTTTCAGAACAACACAGACAAATGAATAATATATGCTAAGATAACACAATAACAGGTGAAAAAATGCCGACAATCAATCAATTAGTCCGTAATGGACGCGAAAGAAAATTTAAAAAAAGCAAGTCTAAGGCGTTAGCAAACTGCCCTCAAAGACGCGGTGTGTGTCTCCAGGTAACTACCCGAACTCCCAAAAAACCGAATTCAGCGTTGCGTAAAATTGCCAGAGTACGTCTAACCAACGGACATGAAGTTACAGCCTACATCGGCGGTGAAGGACACAACTTGCAGGAACACTCCGTCGTCCTTGTCAAAGGGGGACGTGTGCGCGACTTGCCCGGGGTACGCTATCATGTCGTACGCGGAGCCTTGGACAGCCTCGGTGTCGATAAACGCAAACAGGGCCGTTCCAAATATGGCACCAAACGCGTTAAATAAGTAAAGATAATGGTATGGATTTTTCAGCTGAAAACTGTCGTCATCGGTTGATGCCGGCAGTTTCGTTTATTATAAATGAATAGACTTTAAGGAATAACTTATGAGAAGAAGAAGTGTGGGAAAAAGGCAATTGACGCCGGATGTTAAATACAACAGTGAGTTGGTATCACGCTTGATCAACACGATCATGAGTAGAGGGAAAAAAGCTACTGCTCAACATATCGTTTACGGCGCATTTGAATTTATTCGCAAACAGAAACCCAACTTGGAACCACTGGAAGTTTTCCTTCAAGCATTGGAAAACATCAAGCCCAAGTTAGAAGTAAAAAGTCGGCGCGTTGGTGGAGCAACATATCAGGTGCCCGTAGAGGTAAGTTCCGACAGACAGGTTGCTCTTGCTTTGCGTTGGATTACCGGCTTTGCAAAAAGCAAAAAAGGGAAATCCATGACGCAGGCACTTGCTTCTGAATTACTTGACGCTTACGAAAATACCGGCTCATCTATTAAGAAAAAGGAAGATACCTTCAAAATGGCCCAAGCTAATAAGGCTTTTGCGCATTACAGATGGTAAAGCAGGATTTATGATTACAGGCAGCGATAAAGAAAAATTTTACAGAGAAGACCCGGGGCGTAAGATTGGTCTTAAAAATGTCCGAAATATCGGAATTATGGCACATATTGATGCCGGCAAAACCACGCTCTCCGAGCGAATTCTCTATTATAGCGGTATAAGCTACAAAATGGGAGAGGTTCATGAAGGTACCGCAACCATGGATTGGATGGCGCAAGAACAAGAACGCGGCATTACCATTACATCTGCTGCCACCACATGTACGTGGAAGGAACATCGCATCAATCTTATTGATACTCCCGGACACGTTGATTTCACCGCAGAAGTAGAACGATCACTGCGAGTTCTCGATGGAGCCGTCGCTGTGTTTTGTGCTGTTGGCAAGGTGCAGCCACAAACAGAAACAGTATGGAGACAGGCACAAAAGTATCATGTGCCGATTGTTGCACTGGTTAATAAAATGGACCGAATAGGCGCTGATTTTGCAGGTGTCATTAAAGACATCAAATTCAAGCTCGGCGCTACACCGGTTGCTTTGCAATTGCCGATCGGCAAAGAAGCTGATTTTGTGGGAGTAATTGATGTAATCGAAAAACGCGCTATTTATTTTGACGGAGATGAGTTCGGCGCGAAAATGCGGGTTGAAGAAATCCCTGCCGCATATCAGGAAGATGTCGATAATGCTTTCTCAATGCTGATTGAATGTCTGGCTGAAGTCGACGAAGAAATAATGGAACTTTTTCTTGAAAATAAAATTCCTTCAAAAGAGATACTTAAGCCGGCAATTCGCCGCGCCGTAGTTAAAGGCGATATTGTCCCGGTTGTCTGCGCCTCCGCTTTCAAAAATAAAGGGGTACAATGCGTATTAGACGTCATTGTTGATTATTTACCTTCACCGCTGGATATTTGGGATATCCACGGAATAGACCCCAAAACCGAAACTCCATTGACTCGCCATGTTGGCGACATGCAACCGTTTTCAGCTTTGGTCTTTAAAATTATGACCGACCCCTATGTAGGCAAATTGGCATTTTTCAGAGTTTACAGCGGGGTCGCCGCAACCGGTAAATCTGTACTTAATCCGCGCACTCGCAAGCGAGAACGGTTGGGACGTCTGTTGCAAATGCATGCCAATTCACGTGAAGAACGTGATGCCGTTTACAGCGGCGATATTGCCGCCGCCGTTGGTCTGAAAAATGTTACTACCGGCGATACGATTTGTATTGAAGATGAACCTATCGTACTAGAAACAATGACATTTCCGGAACCAGTAATTTCCATTGCTATTGAACCTAAATCCAGCGCCGAACGCGACAAACTATATAAAGCCCTCGGAGCTTTGTCAGACGAGGATCCTACATTCAATATCCGAAGTGATGAAGAAACCGGTCAAACTGTAATATCCGGAATGGGAGAATTACATCTGGAAATAATTTTGGACCGTCTGGTTCGTGAATTCAAAGTTGAATCCAATACCGGTAAACCGGAAGTAGCCTACCGGGAAGCTATTATTCGCAAGGGTGATAGCAATGCCAAATTCGTCCGTCAGAGCGGTGGACGCGGTCAATACGGCCATGTCGTGCTAACACTGGAACCGCGAGACCGGAGCTATGGTGTTACCATTGAAAATAAGGTGGTAGGAGGCAATATCCCCAAAGAATATATCAAATCCGTGGAAAAAGGTATTACTGAAGCCGCTCAAACCGGTGTTCTCGCGGGTTATCCCCTAACAGATTTTCATGCAGTTATTGTCGACGGCTCTTATCATCCGGTAGACTCTTCGGAAATGGCTTTCAAAATAGCTGGGTCTATGGCGTTAAAAGAAGCGGCAAAAAAAGCTGGACTTGTTTTGCTGGAACCGATCATGGCGGTAGAAATGGTAACGCCGGATGAACACATGGGTGACCTCATTGGCGACATAACTTCACGACGCGGAACTATTGTTGAAGTTGACTCAGATGCCGGAGAAAACCAAACAAAAATAACCGCCAACGTCCCCCTTTCTGAATTATTCGGTTATGCCACCGCGATTCGCTCATTGTCTCGCGGCCGAGCCTCATACTCCATGGAACCGTCACACTTCGATCAAACACCAAAATCAATCCAAGATAAAATAACGGAGCGAAAATAACCAATGAGTACCAGCAAAACCCAAACTATCAGAATAAGATTACAGGCTTACGAGCACCGTATTCTTGACCAGTCGGTTGCCGAGATTCTCAGCACCGCTAAACGTACAGGATCAATGATTGCCGGCCCGATTCCTTTGCCGACCAGGTTTGAACGTTTCACTGTCAATCGTTCACCTCACGTTGACAAGAAATCAATGGAGCAATTCGAAATCAGAACCCACAAAAGAATGTTGGATATCATCAATCCGACCGCGAAAACAGTTGATGAATTAAAGAAACTGAATCTTCCGGCGGGTGTGGATATTTCGATAAAAATTGGAGTCTAACTAGATTTCACGGATACCAATGCCCTTTACCGATTGAGAGGTATGTATCTGGAAGGAGAATTATGAAAAGTTTAATCGGACGAAAAATCGGCATGACCCAGGTTTACGATGATACGGGGAAAATCATCCCCGTTACCGTTGTTAAGGCCGGGCCTTGCGTAGTCGTTGATGTCAAAACTAAGGAACGTAACGGTTATTCTGCGGTACAGCTGGGTTTTGGCGAAAGAAAAGTAAAGAATATTACTAAGCCACTACTGGGACATCTAAAAAAGTGCGGAGTCAAAGGAAAGCAACCAGCCATATTGCGAGAAATGCGGACTAAAGATGATCCCGAATTTGAACTTGGCACGGTTTTATCCGCAGACGTATTCGAAGAAAATGATTATATTGATGTTTCCGGCACAATTAAAGGCCGTGGATTTCAGGGTGTAGTCAAACGTTATAACTTTGCCGGCGGTCGCTATTCTCATGGTGGCGGTTGGAAGAGAAAGCCCGGCTCAATCGGCCAATGCGAATTTCCTGGAAGAGTCGATAAAGGCAAAAAACTCCCCGGCCAAATGGGTAACGTACGAAGAACTACTCAGAATTTACAAATTGTCCGTGTAATGCTGGATGATAATGTGTTACTGGTCAAAGGCGCAGTTCCCGGTCCCAACGGCGGAACTCTGCTACTCCGTAAGGCCATCAAAAAAAGCAAATGAATACCGGTAGGAGAAAACAATGTCTAAGAAATTAAAAATATTCGATAGCCAAGGCGCCGAAACCGGGGAATACCTGTTGCCTGAAGAATATCTCGAATTACAAAAAGGCGAACAGGCCGTTCACGAAACCGTTGTTGCATTTCTGGCAGAACAGCGTGCCGGTACTGCTTGCACCAAAACGCGTGGAAAAGTTCGCGGGGGCGGAGCAAAACCGTTCCGGCAAAAAGGTCTGGGCCGTGCCCGCGCCGGTAGCATCCGCAGTCCACTGTGGACCGGCGGAGGTACGACTTTTGGTCCCCAACCGCGCGATTTCAGCAAAAAAGTAAACAAAAAGGTACGTAAGCTAGCGCTTAAGCGTGCATTTTCGGAGCGTGTCGAAGAAACAGCAATATCTGTTCTGGAAGTACTTGAATTGACAGAAGGCAAAACCAAATCAGCCAAAAAATTGCTGGCCAATCTGAACATTAGTGGAAATGTTTTACTGGTTGTTGATGACTATGATGAAAAAATGATTTGTGCCACCGGCAATCTGCCAGATCTGGTGCTGCGAAAAGCTTCAACGGTCAATGTTTACGAATTATTGCGTTTTGAAAACTTGATTTACACTAAGAACGCCCTGGACATTTTCCTCCAGCGGCTGGCGTAACCGGAGATTATTATAATGAAAAACATATATAAAACTATTATTACGCCGCTGATAACTGAAAAAAATAATGATCTTGCTGCCCAGGATAAATATGTTTTTAAGGTAGACCCGCGTGCCGAAAAAATTGAAGTCAGCAGGGCTGTTGAAGACATCTTTAATGTTAAGGTCAAGTCTGTCAACATCATGAACTATAATGGCAAACCTAAAAGAGCCGCCAGGTCTCGTCAAATGGGCAAACGGGCGAACTGGAAAAAAGCTGTAGTAACCCTTGCCGAGGGTTCTATTGATCTCTTTTAAATAATTTAGAAATTTAAGGATATAATAAATGGCTATAAAAACTTATAAACCGACTTCACCCGGCAGGAGGGATATGACGGTAACTGACTTTGCCGCCGTATCAAAATCTGCCCCGGAAAAGAATTTGACCAAGGGCAAAAACTCTTCCGGTGGAAGAAATAATAGCGGACGTATGACAGTTCGTTTCCGTGGGGGCGGTTGCAAACGTCGGCTACGCGATGTTGATTTCAAGCGCGATCTTGAGAACATTCCCGCAAAGGTACAGAGTATTGAATATGATCCCAACCGCTCTGCTAATATTGCTTTGCTGGCCTATGCCAATGGCGAAAAAAGCTACATACTCGCCCCTGTCGGTCTGAAAGCCGGAGATGTGGTAAAAAATGGTGCAGGTGCTGAAATAGCTCCCGGCAATAGCCTTAAGCTTACTAATATACCTGTAGGCCTGACAATTCATGCTATCGAAATGCAACCCGGCGGTGGCGCTAAGATGGTACGCTCAGCGGGCCAGTCGGCAACGTTACGAGCAAAAGATGGTAAATACGCCCAGATTAAGCTGCCCAGCGGCGAAATTCGCATGATTAACGTTGAGTGTCGCGCAACCATTGGTCAGGTAGGCAATATTGATCACATGAACGTAAAACTCGGCAAAGCCGGCAAAAAGCGCTATCAGGGTAAACGTCCTCATGTCCGCGGTGTCGCCATGAACCCGGTTGATCACCCGATGGGTGGCGGTGAAGGTCGCTCCAGCGGCGGCGGACATCCGGTTTCGCCTTGGGGCAAACTTGCAAAGGGACAAAAAACCAGAAATAAACGCAAGGCATCAAGCAAGTTTATCACTGAACGGAGGAAAAAATAATGGCGCGATCAATTAAAAAGGGTCCTTTTGTAGACGAACATCTGTTGAAGAAAATTGAACGTTTGAACAAAGGTGGCAGGAAGCAGCCGGTTCAAACGTGGTCACGACGATCAATGATTATTCCAGAGTTTGTTGGACACACCTTTAATGTACACAATGGCAAGAGTTTTGTTAGCGTCTTTGTTACAGAGAACATGGTGGGTCATAAACTTGGTGAATTCTCACTTACTCGTACATTCAGAGATCACGGGGTCGTCAGCGGTAAATAAACTCGTTGACATGGTATTCGAAAATTACTTGGTTGTAATCCTCAGTAACCTCATCCTCCGGTGAAGAGCCTGAAAAAGAGTGTGGGGTTGCACATTTACTCTTTGGGTGGGGTCGAGGCTACGACACCCGAGGAGAAACGATTTGTGCTCTGTAGTATTGACCCCGAACCAAAGGAAAGAGTGAGGCCTTACATTTAATTGTTTTTTTTATTACAAAAATAAATAGCTTCGACTTGAATATTTTGTGATAGAAGTTATCTTCAAATTCTCTCCGAATTTTACATGTGGGCGGTTAGCTCAGTTGGCTAGAGCACTTGGTTTACACCCAAGGTGTCGGGGGTTCAAGTCCCTCACTGCCCACCATTTTTTCGCTATTCTCAAGTCAAATTTAGTCCACGACCAAAACCATAAATCTGGAACTAACGCGAAATATCGAATGTTTATAACATTTCAAATCCTTGAAACTCGGGTTTTGGTGTAAACAATACAAAAGATGAATAAAATAGAAAAAATCATTCGTGACCTCAATGCCGGAAATATCGATACTTTTACGGCTCTTTCGAGCGCTGTGGCAAAAGCAGGCAGCGAAGATGCTGAATTTATTCGTCTCGACCATGAACGAGACCGGCGTTGCGGTTTTCCCGAGTTTATCTATGGCGCGGGCAAGAGCGTTGACCAAATTTTACAGATTATTCCAAAACTCGTTGAAAAAGATGTTCCGGTACTGATTACTCGACTCGATCAGGCAACCGGTCAGATATTGGCTGAAAAATTCCCTATCGGCAAATACGATTCAGTCGCACGATTATTTGTGATTCAGACCTCGAAAACTACTAAACGCCGGGGGCAAGTGTTGATAGTTGCTGCTGGCACTTCTGATGCCGGGGTGGCTCTGGAAGCTAAATATACTGTGGAGCTTTGTGGATGCGGCACAAAACTTATCTGTGATGTCGGCGTTGCCGGCATTCATCGTTTGTTTGCTGAAGCCGATCAGTTGTCTGCAGCCGATGTCCTGATTGTGGTAGCTGGAATGGAAGGAGCCCTGCCCAGTGTGATAGGAGGTCTGGTAAAATGTCCGGTTATCGCCGTTCCCACCAGCATCGGTTACGGTACTGCGTTAAATGGCTTCACCGCTTTATTCGGTATGCTCAGCAGTTGCGCCAGCGGCATAGTAGTAGTCAACATCGATAACGGTTTCGGAGCAGGCTGTGCGGCTACCAGAATTATTAACGCGATGAATCTGGCAACAACGCCCCAATGAGGTTGCTTTCTCCACAATCCAAACTCGAAATCTCAGTCACGACATCTCCATGATTAAAGCCCTTTCCGCAAAAATCATATCCTTCACTTCCCGCCTCCGGCGCATTCC
>JAGYNC010000002.1 GCA_018400135.1 Victivallaceae bacterium | reverse complement strand
TTTCCGTTTTCGAGCCTCACTGAAAGGTTGCAACTTCGACAAAGGATTCTGGTCGCCCGACAACCAAGAGCAATTGTGCAGGCGAAAGAACGGGGATACGAAAAACGATCCCGAAGTATCAAGGCCGCCTTGGCACGCAAATGCGTTGTCCAAGCGGCATAGATAACCAGCTATCTTGTTGATGGCATTGATGCCTATATGCAGAAAGCCGCTTTGCGGGTTCAAGGACTCCAGAATAGCAAGGAAGGATACGGCAATTTGACTGTGGACAAGGGACATTACAATATGCTTGATTTTTTTGTTCGTTCGATTTTGGAAAATTCTCCGTCGCCCTGCGATGAAATCGCGGGGTATCTAGCCGTGTATCTGGCACGAAAAGCGATTGAATCCATCTGTCTCGGACGAACCCCGCACCTCTCACCTGCAGATGTCTGCCCGGCTTTCACCCAAGATTGAGGTAGCCTCCTATCACCGCCATTGGTTTCCTGGAGCACATAAGATACATTATTTTCTCCGGTATAAATTTCGCGTGCGCATAAATAGTGTAAATGTTTATATTAAATATGTTGCATGTGCACGGCGCCAAACGGCTCAGAACGGCAGACAGGACAACTGCTATAAATTTTTTGTTCTGCCTTTTAGAAACTGCCGTCTGTAGTTGTTAGGGGATAAACCTATCTCTTTTTTGAAAATGCGACTGAAATGAAATTGATCTGGCCATCCCACCTTGTCACCAATTTCAGATATAGAAAGATTGGCACATAGCAACATATTTTGCGCTTTCTGCAGACGACAGTTTTTTACGTATTCAAAAGGCGTGAAATTAGTTTGTTTTTTAAATAAACGGAAGAAATGGGTTCGTGAAAGATTGCACAATCTCATCAACTTAGGAATATTCAAGGGGATATTGAAATTATCATTCAGATATTTGATTGCCGGCAGACAATGCATACCATCTGAGAATCCAACATTAATTACTTTATCTTGTGATAACGATGAAAATATATTTTCTACTATTTCATATAAAATCCTTTTTTTCGCCGCAGTCTTCAGAAGCCAGTTCTCTTCTTCAGCTGTTTCCGCCAAATATGCTTCCTGCATCAAATCACACAAGTACTTAGATGCTTCATCTTCAAAAAACATTGGTATTTCAAGCAGATTGAACAAGTCTATTCCGTCAAATATTTTCACCTGAAATCCCAGTGCCACAATTTCAAGTTCATTGGGTTTATCCGGAAGAGGTTTTCGTATCAAATTTGGGGAAAGAAAAAATGGTTGATGAAGCTTTAGCGAGATATCTGGCGTTGACTTATAATTTAGCATAAGTTTAGCCTTGCCGCCGGTAACCATTGCCAGGACTGGAAATGATTGTTTTACCCACTTCGTGGAATCAGCAAAATAATGTTTTCTGCAAAACATTGGCTGAACATCAAGATTATGTTTTGATTTAATTATCATAATGGTACTATACGACAAATGAAAGGTATTTTCAACTATTCACTTATGGCATAGTTGGATTTATATTTAACATTAAAGAAAAACAAAGGTAAATAAAATGGCAACGAGTACTTTTAAACAAGATTATCCTTACCTTTTAAACAAGTTCAGAAGTCCAGTATTTGGTCCAGATACCGGAATGGATAACAAAACGCTTAAAACAAATATTATTGTTTTAGCCCAAAAGCTGGAAGGCTTACCGCATCCGGTCATTAAGGCAAAAGTTTTTGAATATGTAACTCGAAATGTCCAGATCGACGTTAATCCTCATGATTGGTTTGTTGGTTTCGGTTGTTGGAACAGGTATGAACGGCCATTGGATTCATTAATTGCCAAATGGAACAATGAAGTCGATATTAAGTATTTGAGCACACGAAATCTCATAAATGAGCAGAATACTTCCGGTGCCGCAGTAGTGTGGAAGGATTTCGATCATTCAGTCCCTGATTGGGATGCCATTTTTTCGCTTGGCTTCCCTGGACTCAGAGAACGTGCAAGGCGCTATCGCCAGGAACGCGAGGCAAAAGGCTTGATGAATGCTGAAGCGCAAGCTTATTTTGACGGAATAGAAATTACATATAGCGCAATTATTGAAATGCTGGAACGCTTTCATTCCCAAGCCTTGAAAAATGTTACTAACAATAAGCGAATAATTGCGGTAACCGAGTGTTTAAATACATTAATTCACGGTGCTCCGACAAATACTTTTGAAGTGCTTCAATTGGTCTACTTATTTTTTATGTTTTCGGAGCATATTGATCGCTTTCAGGTGCGTTCACTTAACAATTTGGATCGCACCGTATATCCGTATTTCCTTAAAGACTTACAGGAAGAGAGATATACACGCGAGCAGATCCGTGAATTTTTCTCATATTTCCTGATGCAATGGGCCTCAATTGATAATTACTGGGGACACCCCTTTTATTTCGGTGGTACAAAAAAGAATGGAGAAAGTGAAATAAACGAATTGTCTTATTTAATTTTGGACGTATTCGACAAACTTAACATTTGCACGCCCAAATTGCAGCTCAAAATCTCCCCAAACACTCCGGTTGAATTTATTAATAAAGCACTGGATATGATCCGGCGCGGTAACAGCAGTATTGTTTTTATTAGTGAACCCTCCATCAAGCGAGCAATGATGGGAATTGGAGTCTCCGAGGAAGAGGCGCGAACTTGTGATATTTCAGGTTGTTATGAATTTATTCCGCGTGGACGCGGTAATACCACTATACCTGTCTATATCAATATGCTTAAGCCTGTTGAACTAGTTTTTAATAACGGAATTGATCCGTATAGTGGTATCAGTTGCGGGGGCAAAACAGGCGAAATCGCACATATAAATACTTTCGATGATTTTTTTGCAGCCTATCTACAGCAGTTAGGAAATACAATTGAAAATGTAATTTGTTGTACGAATGATATTGAGAAATATCTAAGTTTTATTAATCCGGCTCAAGTTTTTTCAGCTACTATTAGTAATAGTTTAGAAAATGCGCGAGATGCTTTTCATAATGGTTCTGTCTATAACTTTTCTTCAATATTGCAAGCTGGTTTGGCAACAGCTGTAGATGCTTTAATGGTAGTGCGGGAATTAGTTTTTGAGAAAAAGGCCATGAGTTTGCCTGAGCTCAAGAAAGTTCTGGATTTGAACTGGAAAGGATACGAAAAACTCAGGCTGAAGGCATTGCACTGCAAAGCCAAATATGGAAACGGTATTGATTGTGTTGATGCTTATGCAGAGAAAATAGCAAATTATGTGGCGTCAAAAATTAACATGCGTCCTAATACCCGCAATGGATTTTATATAGCTTCCATGCACTCGGCGCGAACCTTTATAACTTTGGGAGAAAAGACCGGAGCGACACCTGACGGTAGGTTGGCTGGCGAAGAAATGTCTAAAAACACATCTCCGACCATGGGCATGGATGTTAACGGTGTAACCGCACTGGTAAAATCAGTGACCAGAATTGATTCGGCAAAGTTTCCGGGTGATTTTCCTCTGGATGTAATGATGCATCCTGCTACGGTTCAAGGGGATGAAGGGCTTGCAGCAATGCGTACTTTGCTTAAGGTTTATATGGAGAAACACGGCATTGCCATTCATTTCAATATCTTCGATGCCAAGATTCTGATCGATGCCCAAAAACACCCGGAAAAATACGAAGGCCTGCAGGTTCGCGTGTGCGGTTGGAACGTCCGTTTCAACGACATCGCGAAAAAAGAACAGGATACATACATCAAACGTGCGTTGAATATCAGTGAGTAGACAATGAAAACCATTACTGGAATGTTATTTGACGTTAAACGCTTTTCAGTCCACGACGGCCCGGGCGTGCGGACCACATTATTTTTAAAGGGATGTCCGCTACACTGCGGCTGGTGCCATAATCCGGAAAGTATAGCGTCGAAATCGCAACTTGCTTATTACAAGCATAAATGTATTAATTGCGGAGAATGCGTTTCTGTATGCCCGGAACATGCTCATGGACTGACAGATGGTGAACATGGCTTCAATCGGGAGAAATGCCGGAGTTGCGGTATTTGCGAAGCGGTATGCTTGGGCAATGCTTTACGGTTTATGGACGAAAAGTCACAGTTAACGAGACGGTAAAACTTGCGGCGGAGGATCGGGATTTCTATGGCTCAGATGGTGGAGTAACTTTATCCGGTGGCGAACCTTTACTTCAGGCGGAATTTTGTTATGGACTGTTGAACAAACTGAAAAGAGATGGAATCAATACTGCGGTTGATACCTGTGGATGCGTAAGCTGGAACGTTATTAAAAGAATTATCCCGATAACAGATTTGTTTCTCTTTGACTTCAAGCATTCTGACAGTTTTGAACATCGAAAGCTGACAGGACGGGGCAATGAGTTAATCATTGCCAACCTACAGCGTTTATCTGAATCCGGCACCAGAATCGAAATTCGCATTCCGCTTATCCCGGGGTGCAATGATTCCGAAATCAATCTCCTGAACACGGGGAAACTGCTGAGAAAACTGAAGCTCGAAAAGGTAAAAGTCCTACCTTATCATTCCATGGCTCACACAAAATATACTGCCTTAGGAATGCCTGACACGATGCCGGATGCAAAATTTCCAGACGACGATGCATTACAGCACACGGTAACAATATTACAAAAATGCGGAGTTAATGCGGTTTCCGGAAAAGGTTAGTCCAACTTTCGCAGGCAAAAAACTCGCATTCTTCATGAAAAAGTGAGTTCTATGCTTTACTGTTGAAATGTTGATTTTGATAATAGAATTTGGCCATCTAAAGGTGGTGTATTTTAACCGACTCGTGGCAATCAATGTCCGTTATACCATTTACTAAGATGTTGTTCAATATCTGCCGCCAATTTATTAGAGTTCCACTGTGCGGCCCCTGAATAAGCAACAGAATCGGTCGCAGTCTGTGGCAGGTGCCAGGTTGTCTGCATAATTCCGTAACTGCCACGTTTATTACAAATATCAATCATGTTGTCAACGCCTTTTTTGTTTATCCACGGTGAGTAAATGGTCTGAAATCCTTTACTTTCAAAGAATTCAGGATCCCCCCAATGAGTGCCTGGATCATTATGTGTCCAAATATTCATCAAAATATTGCGGGGCAGCACATCTACGAGGGCAGGATTGTTTTTCCAGTATAATGCATCCATTGAAGAGTAGAGCATGTCGCTCCACATTATCATTCGTGTGCTACGCTCTTGTAAAAAGGTATTTAAAAAACACAAATGACTACCAAATAAAATATCCGCTGATTTAGTTCGGTCCTTTTCGTTTGAACCAAAACCAAAGGCTTTATCGCAGCAGGCATGCAGAAATGGTGGATTGCGAAAGGTGTCAAGTAATTCTGACATTATATCTTTGAGATAATCTTTGGTATCTGGATTTTCGGTGGCAAAACACCAGCCGCCTGGTATCCACATATCTGCCAAGTCGGGACGTTGATCAAGCACAACATGTTTACGGCTGTCAATTCGGCTCCAACCGGCATGACTAGTTAAGTTCTGACATGGCAGGGGAGTGATAAACAGATTATCAATGGCATATGAAATAATGCCATCGACAACTTCCCTAGAATATAACTTGTTGGGCCATGTTGCGTAGGGATGTTTTTCATAAGGAAACATACCCCAGAATTCAAGCATTACATGATTGTATCCGCTCATCGCTGCAAGCTTAATCATCCGTTTAATGTCGTCTGGAGCCGTAGCTTCTTTTTCAGTACCGTCATTCGGATTAAAAATACAAAGATGAACCGTGCGAAATTCAATCTCAGGCGCATCCTGAATTTGCATAACTGGGATGTTGCTGGCAATATGTTTTATTTTCGCTAGTGTTTTCAATGCGTAACCAATTCCATTTATAGAACGCGCACTAATTGATATTGAATTTTCTGTTACATCAAGAGCATAAGCCTCAACTTCCTTAAGCTCTGGCTCTATTGGCTGAAATGTGTGTGTTTTCGTTCCTATGCTTAAAATTAAATATTGGCTATCTATTGGCTCATATTGCACTGATCCAGAAAAACCACATAAACTCAATAAATATGAAAGTTTATTCTCTCCTGTTGCATTAATTCGAACAGAAGCATCAGAGGCATTGTTAAATACGCCGTCTCCCAGTTCCAAATAACGCGGATACGGCATGAGCTGCTCTTTAATTTTCTCTTTTAGCAAAATCATTTTATTCCCTTCTTTTGCTTGTTCATATTTTTTATGTGCGGATTGCCAACGAATTGAAATCCTGAATTTTCGGTAGGGGGATGCTCCTTAAACACATTTGTTCGATATTTTTCTCAGGCCGATTGTTTACCATCGATGGTTGCTGCAATATTGATGATTTTTCCAGCCAACTCGTACGGGATTGTATTATTGTCAACAGATTTACCACCAATTGTCAATTTTGTTATCCCACATCCAATTTTATATGGGTTACTAACGTTAATATGATATTCTGCGCCGCGCACTATGCGTTTAACCTTGAATCCGTTCCATTCGGGAGGAATACAAGGATCTATTACCAGCCCTTTGAGAGTTGATCTTATTCCCAGAATATATTCTGTTCCAGCTATGTAAACCCAGGCGGCACCACCGGTAAGCCAGGTGAGTGCGGCATGTCCGAATGCGTCGTGATCCGGCCCATAAATCCAGGAAGCAAAGGCGTATGGTTCACGTCCGTAGTGTTCTGGATTCCGTTTCGAGAGATTATTCGGCAGAATCTGAGAAAAATACTTCCAGGCCTGACGCGGATTTTTCATCATGGTTTCAGCAATTATCGCCCAAGTATTGGCATGAAGAAATAACCCGCCATTTTCTCCAGCTCCTGGGGCATTGGTGTTGAAAGGAGTTACTCCATCCATCATTGTGGTAAACGGCGGAGTAAACAATCGGATTCCACATTCAGTGTCAAGCATTTTGGTAACATTGTCCAATGCAATACGAACTTTCTTTTCAGGTAATGCCCCGGAAATAGCTGCCCAACTCTGTGTATTCAAGAAAATTTTTCCTTCTGTGTTGCTTTTGCTACCTATTTCGGCATTGGGATAAAGCAAACGTTTAAACCATGCACCGTCCCAACAGATATCAGAAGCAAGGATTTCTGAAAAATCATTAATTTTATTTTCAAAAAACTGTATCTCCTCTTGGTGTCCACTATATTCGAGAATTTCAATCAGAAGTTTTGCGGAGTAGATATATTGCTCTGCCAGCATAACACTTTCGCCACCGACTTTGGCATTGGCAAAAACCTGCAACATATCGTTCCAGTCGCAATCGAACAACCTTGGTAGTCCTTTTTCGCCAATGTTTTTTCCGATAAAGTGCATGCCTCGGATTAAGTGTTCAAGCACACAGCCTTTATTGTCATCGTAATACGGGATAACCTCATCTAAAATTGTTATATCACCAGTTTCTGCAAGATATTTGTATAATGTCAAAACACCCCATACAATTGCATCGCTACGGGTGTGTTGCGGAGTTGGGCAGATATATGTTGTTGGATCAATACTGGTTACAATTCTTCCGGAGGCGGTAATCGACTGCATGAGCAGCAAAATTATTCCACGGGTTCTTTCGGCAGAAAAATCGATCCCGGCCATAATGTCCTGCATTGTATCACGAAAACGCAGCGATGAACTATTACCTGAGTGACGATGTGAAATTGACCGCCCATTGCGCATAGTAGTGTGAATGTTTTTGGGTAGCCAGACATTAAGCATTTCGTCAGCTTTGGAGTCAGGGGTTTCAACTTGGCTCCGTTCCAGTTTATTTTTCCACCACGTGTTGAGTTCTTCAATTGCGTTGTCGACCATCACTGTGGAGTTGTATTTCTCTGATAAATATCTAATCTTATTGAGGCTAGTTCCTGCTGCAAGTTTGATAATAACCCTTTTGGACTGTCCCGGTTGTAAAGTAAAATGCAGCTTGAATACGCCACATGCGTAGAATCCGCCATCTTTAACCTCAGTATTTTTCAGCCCGTCCCAAAGTCCGATAGCATTGGCTTCAGTCCGGCCTCGACCGATGAATTTGTTTCGGTTCATATCGAATTCGGTGAAAGATTCACTGGCGGAAAAAAGTGTATTGCCGGGAAATGGCGCTTCGAATGCGAAGTAATCACTCAGCAGTCCTCCGCTTATGTTGTCCCAACGGTATTTGGCCTGATTACCGCAGACTAGGAAATAAAGGGTGTCTTTATCAAAATCATGCAACGAGTAGTCAATATATGGATAAATCTCCAGTTGACGGGGTGTTTTGGAACAGTTTTTAATCGTCAAATCCCACAACAAAATTTCATCATTTAATGGGATGAGATATTTTAGTTGAACACGAATATTTTCATGTACAGCGTTAAAGCATGTGTAACCCATTCCGTGCCGACATTCCCACCTATCCAGTTCGGTCATAGTGGGAAAATACGATGGGCACCAGACATCATTCCCATCTTTGATGTAGACATAGAACCCAGGAGTATCCATCGGTAAGCCGTTTAAACGATAACGAGTAAGCCGTCCGGTATGGGCTTGTCCATGCCAAACAGTACCTCCTGCGCCGTTGGAAACAAAAGCTCTTAGATTACTATTACCATCCAAATAATTAATCCACGGTTCCGGCGTCATCGGATTAGTAATTACATATTCACGTTTTGCCTGATCAAAATGACCATAATTCTTCATGTCAATTCCTTAGGTCACTCATATATAGGTATCAATTTTTATTATTACTGCTGTATTTTATGACTAAATTTTTATGGATATCTGCTTTGCCGGAAACAATAAAACCACTGTTTGTTTCAAAATAGTCCATATTAATAGGTTTGTGTGAAAGCATCAATTCATAATTGCCGGTATAGCCAAAATTAAAAGTCATGAAATTATTCCCCAATTGTACCGAATCAATCTTAATATTTGAGTCAAGCAATTGTGGTTTATTTCGTGAACTAATCATGTACAAAGCACTGCAGTGAGCAGGCAAAGTGCATTTAATTTTTTGTTCAACAGAACAATCGTTTGTCCAAACGTTTTTAACAAAATAGCTGTCTTCATCAAGCTCTAAAGAACTAAATTTAATTTCAAAATTTTTAACTTCGTCTTTCAGGTTAAATAACGCCACTGTTCGAAGAGGTAGACCTGGGGTTTCACTCAAAGTGGAAAAATGTGGAGTTTTTATGTACCATACTTCAGGAGCATCATCTTTTAAACGATAGTCGTAATCAACAAAGAATACATCTTGTCCATTATTTATGCAACATACTGCTTTTTTCAATATGGCGAAACGCGGATTATCCGTATCTTCTTTATACAACCAGCCTGCTATTTCAACCATTGAACGACTGATAAGACAGTAATTAATACACAATAGTGCTTCGTCATCGGTTAGTCCCGGAAACAGTCCTACGGAATCGCTGTTCGGCACAAATAAGTCGCCAGTATGAGTGGCAAAACACGCAGCTCCCCATAAAAACGTCGCTTTGACATTCTTCCATTCACCACCACCAATATCAATGCCATAGCGATAATTGGTAAAATATTTTCCCAGGAAAGGGTTTCCCATCACAATATCACAGCCGGTCTGAAGGTAAGCATTGTCAGGAATACGCTTACGAATTTCGCTCAACCACCATTCCCTCCATTCATATCCGGAGCGATGTTTGTTTTTGAGCAGGTCTTCGCTGGCTTCAAATGGATAACTCCAGAAATCATGTTTCATTCCCTCAAAGCCACCATCCTTGAAAAAGAAATCTAAAGCTTTTTCTACATATTCGCGTACTTCCTGCTGGCTAATATCCAAAATCAGATGATTAGGCAGGCGGAAATCATATTTAGCTCCCCATTGCGGTTTTTCCTGTGCAATACTGGTTTCATCAGGACAAGAACCGCCAATCCACACTGCAGGGCGCAAGTTTGTTTGCTTTATTCTGTCGGTAAAGCCCTTGAAACCTTCGGGAAATTTCTCTTTATTCAATCCTTCTTCACCTTCATAAGGCATCCCCAAACCATGTGCAACCTTGTCATATTTAGCATAACCATCATCAATTTGCAGCCATTCGACCATGGGAAAGTTGGCGGAGATAAATTCGGCATTTTTGACCAAACGTTCACTGTTAATATCCCTGTAAATACTATCATTCCACGAACCCCAAACCAGCGAGTTCCGGTTTATGGCAGTAGCCCCCCACAATGGCGGCAAATATTTCCTGAGTACCTCGCAGTATTCCGCAAAAACCTTTTCGATATTGTCAGCATTTTCCGCCTTGCCAAGATACCATACATCAGTAATGCTTTCCCCGGCCTGTAACTCTCGGGAGGCAACAGCCTTAAAGCCGGAACGGATATCCAGGAATGCTCCATTTTTAGAATGTCCGACTAAATAATTATGAAAAAACACATCCTGCGACAATGTTCCGTGAACTAGTCCAGACTTTACAGCATAATTGCTCAAGCCGATAGCAGGGAAAGGCTGATATGGCGACCGTCCAATACGTTCGGAAACCGTTCCCGGGTCCGACCAGCGGTTGCCGGCTTGTACATCGTAACCGCTGTCTTTAGCCATATCAGGAGAGCGAATAGTATCAAGTTTTATAGTCATCTTATCATAAATGCGAGGATTTTCGACATGATAAAAATAATCATTATCAGCCTTATCACCCAGATTTAGTCCATCTATTCGAAATCCGGTTTCGCGGATTTTTGCCACTTTTTTCGAAGCATTGCGAGTTAATCGCTTGCAGATTATATGCGACTTACAGATTTCAAAATATAAATCCTCTTCAATGCTTTCGGTATAAGTTAGACTAATATGTGCCCGATTTTCTGCGAGATTAAGGATAAAATCATGTTTTATCGGCTTGATGGTTTTATTTTTAAGTTCAATAAATGCTTGGAGCTTATAAAATCCCATTCCCGTCATTTTATTCAATTTTTGTTTTAAAGTTTTCATTTTATCGTTTTTGATTTTATTTGATTATACCCTAAGTTCTTTAAGGTCTGTAAGTTTTAAATGAAATATTGTATTTACACAAAATTTGGAAGAAATGCGCCGATATTTTTCAGTCGTAGTTGGAGGTTATAAATATCAAAATCACGAATGCCTACATTATGTTCTGCCGCAATTGCGGCAGCAACACCGGCTACTTGGCCAGTGATAAAGCATCCTGGCATAACTCGGATTGAGCTTTGCAATGGCCGATCAGTGCTTACGCAACGTCCTGCAACCAACAAGTTATTAAATCCATTTACCGTTAATATTCTGTAAGGGATTCCATAACTTTCTCCTGTTTTATAACGTAATGAATTTATCAAACGTTTAAATTCAGCCTGGTCTTTTCGCTTAGTTGTTGCAGGATGGATATCGATGGGATATGAGTAACGGCCAATTTCATCAGCGAAAATACGTTTGGTTTTATAATCATCTATGTTAAGGATATAATCACCCACAACCCGGCGAGATTCACGAATCCCAGGCAGTGAGGCCGTTGCCGCTAATTCCACGGTTTCGTAGCCTGGCATGTATTTTCTATAAAAGCGTTCGAATTCCACCGCTTGTTTACGCCCTTCAATTAAACCTTTTGTTAATGAAATTTCATCTAAGGGATCGAGTCCGAAAAGATGCCCCATATTGCCGCCACCAAGATTCTTGCCGGTTTGATTGATGCCGGTATGATGTGGATCATTATTCCTGAAGATGCCATCTTTAAAGGCTTGAAGCAAAATTTGTTTTGGATTGACTCCTGATTTTCTAAATTGTGCCCAGTCAATGCCTGCCCATAAAGAGCATAACGTGGCAGGCATAACTTTGTTGTTTTTGTCTCCGATCATGACTTTTGCTCCAGCCCGTGCAGCAAAGCACCCGTCGCCGGTGCAATCGATAAATATATCCGCTTCCACCGCAAATAACCCACTTTTCGCATTAAATATTGCATGGGTAATGCTATTGTCACTAGCTTCGGTTCCAATGAATTCAGTCATGAAAGAAAAGTCCACATCGGCTTCCAGTAACATTTTTTCATACAAGCGCTTCAATATTTCAGCACTGATACTGTTAGGCATTGGACTTGCTGTATCCTCAATATTCATCCGATCAAGTATTTCGCGTCCAATTCCGTCAGCCACAAAATTTTCTCCATCAGAAAACGTCATGAATATTGGGACACCTCCGGCAGTGCTGAGTCCGCCCAAGCAGGTATGAGCTTCCGCCAAGAAAACTTTTACGCCGTGCCGTGCTGCCGCAATGGCTGCCGCACATCCGGCGGGGCCACCGCCTACAATGCAGACCTGAACCTTTTTCTTTATCTGAATTTCTCTTGAAAATAGCATTTTATGATGTTTGTATGGAAAGCTATTGCATAATCAGTTTTATGCCCAGTGCGTGAAATCCACCATATTCAGGGTTCAATGAACTGTGCACGGAATATTTTTTACTATCTACACGTCCTTGAGCGAAAGTTCTCGCAAAATTCGTCCATAGCACTGCTTCTTTGGTTTTTAATTCAAATTCCAACGATTCAAAAGGAATCACAATTTCTGCCGTCCAGAAATTATCAAAACGTTTAACTCTTGCCTGCCATTCGCAATTCCAGGAAAAATTATCTGCATCATAGCCGGGAAATAATGCTTCACCTTTGAAGCCTTGCGCATTAACAACAAAAAAAGCATATTGCGTTTTACTTTCCGAGAAATAGAACTCTACACAATCATATTTAAATGCTTGTTTTTCGTCTTCCTGGGGATGTTTTTCTTCAGGAATATTTTTTATTAAAGGATTTTTCACCTTTAAGCCTATATAAAGATTTTTTTTATCATGAAGTAATTGTACGGTAGTCTGTGGAAAAGCCAAAATGTCTGCCGCATTTAATTTACGGAAATCGCTTAACTTTTTTTCTTTTGCCCAGCATTTGTCTTCGAGGATTCCGTCTATTACGGGGGGAGAACTAGCGTAATTTACCCTTATTTCTTTTACAAAATCACCCGCCAATAAAGAGCTACAAGCCATGAAACATATAATAATAATTTTATACATAATAATTTCCTATTTTATCTCTATGAGCCTGAAATCTTGATTGGGAACATTTACGTTTATATCCATGCCGATAATATTCATTGACATCATTTTACGGAATTCCAATGCATCTCCTGTTTCGGCATCAAAAGCGCTCAATTGCCTACGTTGCTCGAACGTCAACTCTGGAAAAAGTTTATTCAGGTCGATTGACACTGTCGCTTCACCTGCCGGGGTTTGGGGGGTCGGGCTGGAAACCGCTAACAACGCCGCCTGCTTTTTGCTGTAAATTGTAACATAAACATCCTTTATATCAACAAGTGCAGTTTGATGTTCCCAATATGGAACGTATTCTGCTTCCCATATCTTAAATTCTCCTCTAACCCTTGCATCATTGTCAAGAACATTACCATTACTCCAAGCTCGCCAATAACTCAAATCTGCCATCCACAACAAACTCAACATAGCACGTGTTGGTTTTACCGACTGTTTCCCCCAAGCAAATTTACTCCTATATTCTGGCAATAATAGTTTTGCAAAACCTGAAAGATGTCCACTAAAATAAGGAGTTCTACAGTCTTCCGCAGAAACAAAATGCGTGTAGTATCCATGTTCACCTGCTAATTTCAACAAGCATTCTCCGTCAATAGCTATATCACAAAATGGTGCCGACATTGGAATCCCGTGACCAATAATAATAGAATCCTTTTTCCGTTTTTTAATTTCTTTATATACACGTTTCATCATTTGTCGGTATTGACGAATCGGGGCAATACTTAAAAAGCGTCCTTTGTGGTCTTTAAACTGATGTTCTTTGTGAGCCGGGTTGTTACATGGCACAAAAGTTTGATTATCATAGTAATAACCGTCTAATCCCAGTTTATCGAACCACCACAATAAGTAAAACACCTTGTAATCGATGTATTCTTGGTTCCAGCCACATACATATCTTGTACCAGGAGCTTGTCCCGCTTTTTGCAAAGCTTCATCCAAATCGTTTTTTGTTAAAGGAGTGGTAGTGGCACTCCATGCTTTATAATTTTTTCTAAAAACCGGATCAAGTATATTGTGTTCATTACCCACGGTGTAAAGTGCGAGTTTAGTACGTGGATATTTATCCCGCCAAAGTTTTATGTACTTTTTAAATGCTTCTGGATTGAATGGTTCCGCATTTTCTATTGGCACGTAGCTGTCAATGTATACGGGTGTTTTTTTGTGCTTTGCTTCTCTAGCATTATCAGGAATAAAAGAAGTCAAGCGAATTGAAGCCAAGCTCATATCAGTGCCCGCAATACCCTTGTAATATTCCGGCTCTCGACCATTAATATTTACGATGTATCTACGCAGTTTTCGATCAAAAGGACGTATAGGTAAAGTTGTATACCCTAACTGTACTGTATGCTGCTTTTCAAGAGCACGCGCTACATAAGAATCTATAATATTAAAACGGACGGTTACGGCATCCTCGCTTGGAAGCCACTCTACCTGTCGACTTCTGCGGTCTAGAATCCAACCTTTCAGACCTTCCGCGAAAAAACTCATTCCTCGTTTATCACTCGCCAAAGTAAATCGTTGGAGATTCATTTTTCTATTTTTGACCTTTCCCCACATGTCTTTAATGAGAAATGGAGCATATCCTTCAAAACTTTTCCAGTAGTACTCTGCATTATGCCGTAATATCGGGATATCTAGAGTTAGGCGTTTGATTTTTATTCCCGAAGGGGTAGGGCCAAATTGTAATGTAATCCAGCTAAAGCCATCGAATTCTACTTGAATTTTTGTAACGACTGGTATTTCGTTTACATTACACTTCCCTTCCCAAACCACCTTATCGGGAAACTTTTTAATTATCCTACCGGTTCCGGCACTGGACTCATGCCATTTGCCTTCGCTGTGTACGCGTATTTTAAATGGGCCTTCAAGTAAAGTCTCATTTGCACTTATAAGTTGTTGTGGCAGGGCGTGTCCTGCAAATTCAACCGTGCGGTTCCAACACTTAATAGCTGTTTTTGAAGTCTGCATCTCTGTCCATGGTTCAGGCACACTGTGGTCATTACCCAAAGTGTTATTTTGCCACGGGGATTCCTTAATTAATTCATGCCACTCACGATTAATTGGCGTACTCTTCCAAACTCCTTCAATTAACTGTTCTTTGCCATGAGTAACATTCAAAATTGCCAATAAGAAAATGCACAAAACTAACTTATTCATTTTTTTACCTTCATTTTTTCAATTTTTTCAAAAGTAATTTCTAACTCTTTATCTAATTCCTTAGGACTTAAAACATGATCGTAAATTTTGAAACGATCAAAAATCGTGGCATCAGGTTCGCCCCACACGGGGCCAAGTGTAATTACACATTCGCCACTTAAGTCAAAGTCCTTATGACTGTATGCTACTCGTTCACCATCAACAAATAATTCTAACAATGGCTTAGTTCCACTTTTATTCCAGTACAAAGCAAGGAAATGCCAATTTGACTTGCTCCAATCTTCTCCTATTTTACGTTGTGGCATATTTAGAATAATTCCCTGCTTTTTGTCGATAGCATCATCGTATTTAGCAAGCAATCCCAACCCTTTGGAATTTATTGTTGGATTGGCATATTTATAAATCAAAATGCGTCTTTCTGATTTCTCTTTCTGGTGGAAATGTAGTGTGCATAGAATGTGGTATTTTCCGTCCCGACCATTCCAATCAGGGGATATCCAGAAAGATATACCACCACCATCAAGCGACGGCAGCCCATTGACAAGGGTGATTTTTACCATATTCTCAGGATTTTTACCAAAAACCTTTACCCCTTTGCCAGAGAAGCCCTGTTCCATCTGAGGGTAATTGACAAAAGCAACCTCTACATTGCCTTCTTTGCAATTTTTTGATAAATTTAATGTAACACTCTCTCCATAAACAATACCTGCCAAAAGTAATGAAGCTACGTTTGTGATAGTTATGGCAATAATATTCTTAATCATGTAAAACTCCTTGATCTAGTTAATGTGTACTATTTAGGCCGTGCGTATTTTATTATTGTATCTAATAAAAAATTGGGTTTCTTAAAGATTTTTAATTTTATTCGCTGAAATAGTAATTGTTTTTGTTATTGTAAAGTTCTATCTCTCTCATATTCGAAACATGTCCATCTGTCCACCCGATATTCGTGCTAAGATTTGAATGCCAGTTAGCAACACCCCAGTCCTTGGTATAACTGGTTCCTGCCATATCCTTGGCACTAGGTTTATAGCATATGAAATACCCTGCAGGTGTAACTTCTATATCAGTAAACATTACCAACGAAGACGGACGTTTTATCTTTTTAAGAGGAATGGTGCTGAATTGTGCATAATTAATTCCATACGAACAATTATCGGTTGCAAGCCAGCCCCCACCCCAACCGTAGTAAGGTGGTTTTGCTGCAGGGCATGAAAAAACCTTGGCCGGAGCGGCATTTGGGGCAAGTCCCATATAGTGATAACCTAGCGAGCGCCACCATTCCTTTGGAGCGCTTGATGCATAATAATGTGGAATGAAATCATCGTTATCGTCTGCATAAAAGCGCATGTAATTGGCTATTTGTTTTTCATTGTTGATACAATATGTGCCTTTCGCCATATCTCTGACTTTATTCAGGGCGGGAAGTAGCATTGCGGCCAGGATAGCTATAATGGCTATAGTTACGAGGAGTTCGATTAAGGTAAAACCCCTAAGCCACAACAACTTACTCCTTGTCGACTTCTTCTCGCCGACCAAATCATGCTTGAAGTTTTGCCATTCCGCTTCATTGTTGACATTCTTCACCCCTCTAACTTTGTTCTGGTTCTTCACACTGATTTCTACTCGAACCTGACTTGATGACCTTAGATGATCCACATAATAATGTTGAAACATCTTAACCTCCTTTCTCATAAAAGTATGAGTTTCCCATTTTTTTAACTTTAACGCCATTGCCGGTTTCAGACCTGTCGGTCGAGCAGCATGGTGTTACCTTACTTGAATTACACATTTAAATAGCGTGATTTTTCACTTTATGCCATCTCTTTTTCTTGTACTTTGTTTTTATAAAGAATTTCGTAATATTCGCAATACCTTTCCAAAAGATATTTGCCAGCCGGATAATTTCCATTGGGGCTCATGAAAGGAGTGAACTCATAAGTTATTGCTTTGCTGTGTCCGGTACGTTTTGCCGCCTCTAGTTTCATAATTAGTTTTTCCCAAGCAATTGGCGGGAAGTTCGTAGAACCGATATCCCGGCTGAATGATTCTGCGTTAGTCCAGCATTCGATACCATGTTTCGCTGCAAGTTCACTATTTATTGCCAGGAAGTTTTCCAGCTCTTTAAAACTTACATGTCCATCTTGAAAAGCCACGATATCCACTATGCCGGAAATCTGCCCAAAAATCCAATCCCAGTCAGAACGGTGTTCCTCCAGAGTTACCGCCATTCTAGGATGTACATTGCCTGACTTGACCCCAGCCATTCCGGGAGATATTAAAATCGGCAAGCCATTGGAAATTTCTTTACAATACGGCGCCACTTTTTGCCAAAGTTCAATCACTCTAAATGATTCTTTTCGTGATATCTCTTGTGTCATGTACCAACCGCCAAATGCTGGACTGGAACCATAGTTGTCCCACATCTCTTTAGCTGATTTCATAATAATTTCAGCCTCATAGTCAACATCGTAAGAAGCACTCAGCCAGTCATGGTTTGAATTGTAAGTGCCAACAAAAAGCCTTAGTCCATGTTTTTCACACAGCGACAAATACATTTTCAGATAGTCATATAACGACTCAAAACAATCCATCTTGGCCTGTAGATATTTTGAAGGATAACAAAGCCATTCTTTCCAACCGGTTCGCAATAAAATTAAGGTATCTATTCCTATTCGCTTCATTAATTCAAGTTCACGATCCCATTCTTCGTAGCCCCAGTTCGCTGCAGGAATATCTCCAGGGACGGTGTTAACAAAAGTTCCAGTAATTCTCATAAATTATTTTCCTTTAACCTTTTCAAAATTTGACGCTTTTACAACTGCCCCGGTTAATCATGACCGGTTCAAAATAAATATTTTTTTGGGGGATATTGCGATGCTCAAGCAAATCTATTACTTTTTCGCCCGCAAGCTCCGCCATCTTAAAAACTTCCACATTTATTGTGCTCAAATGCGGATTGGCATCTTCCTCGCAACCAATACCGATTATTGATATATCTTCAGGAATTCTAAGTCCTGCCTCCATGATCCCTTGCCAGGCCCCATAAGCAAATACTCTTCCCGAGCAAACAATTGCGGTTGGGCGGCCATTGCTCATGCATTTTTCCCGTATTATATTGCGAGACGCATCATACCATGAATCAACATCGGTAATTTCAATTGCTTCTGAAGTCTCCGCAGTACCTAAATTTTCCATAGCCTGTTTATATTCGGCATTACGCCTTTTAAGGTCTGGCGTATCTGGAGCGGTGGACATAAACAGAATTTTACGGTGTCCAAGTTCAAAAAGATGTTCAACCGCAGTTGTTATCCCCTCGCTGCTGGGGTTGATACACACGTGATTGACATTCCCAGGTATTTCTTTATCACCACATATAACCACTACTGGAATCTTGTCAAACTCAGAAGAACATACTTCCTCAACATCTTTGTTATTTATGCCAACAATGATCAAACCATCACAGTTCAGTTCATTATAAGCCTGCATAATAGATGACTTTTGAGGATCATGAATATTCAACAAAACAAGCTCGCTATTAAAAAAATTCTGCAATGCATAGACCAGTCCATTGAGAACTCTAAGCGCGAAGAAATCTTTATCGGTTCCCTCCACCGAGAAATTGAGACCTATGCGATATTTTTTTCTGGGGGCGTAAGTTACAAAAGTTCCTCGTCCCTTGTTTTGAACAATTAAACGTTGATTGCTAAGTAGTTTTAAGCTTTTACGTAACGTCAAACGATTAGCACAAAATATTTTTGCCAATTCTGGCTCCGACGGCAACTGGATGCCGTCCGGTAGTTCTCCAGACAAAATCTGTTTCCGAAGCTTTTTGGTTATTTGTATATAAATCGGTTCATAATCCGATTTGTTAATTTTTATATTACTCAGCATGATGATCTTTCCTTATAATATGTTCACCTATGTCTAATAATACACTTAGATAAACATTTGTCAATAGTAAAAACTAATTTTTTTTTAATTTTGCAATGTTTGTAATAGTTGTTTGGCATTTTTATTGCATTAATACCTACTTTGCTGGTGGAAGGGTTATACCTTCAAGGGTAACTAAACTCTCATAAGGTATGATCCTGTACTTGATAATTTGGTAATTGGAAAAATTAAATATGTCTGGACGAAGAATAATGTGGAATAAAAATTATGTTGCCACAATCAGGACTCTCCAAGTAGTCGCAAACTTAGCCTTTCGCTGCGATTTTCCATAATGTGCCGGTTTAAGGTTAAACCCGGCACTACTTTTCGGACGACCGGAAGTCAGTTCCTCCAAGAACGCTGTCCGTATATTTCCCATACGGAAAACCGCTACAAGATTGACAGTTGATTTTTCCGCCAATTAGGTGATCAACGGTTGACAACCCCGTCTTCAAGCACGGCGATTTCATCGGCTAATTCAGCGATTTTTTGATTGTGGGTAATCATCACGATGGTATGTCCGTTGCGTGCCGCGTGAAGTTGTTCGAATATCTCCAGAATTCCCTCGCCGGTTTTGGAGTCGAGATTGCCGGTCGGTTCATCGGCGAGGATTAGTTCGGGGCTATTAATCAGAGCGCGTGCGATGGCTGCCCGCTGCTGTTCGCCGCCCGACAGTTCGGTAGGCCGATGTTTAACGCGGTGTTTCAGTCCGACCCGATCCAGCAACGCGGTCGCGCGTTCCAGATATTCTTCGGCACGAGTTCCATACAACATTGCCGGCAGGCAGACGTTTTCCAGCACCGTCAGTTCCGGCAGCATCTGGGAAACTTGAAAGATGAAACCGATGCGATGGTTGCGAAAACGATTAGATTGTCCCGATGAAAGTTTCGCGTAGTCAGCGTCCCCGAGCTTAATGTGTCCCTGATCAGGATATTCAAGCGTGCCAAGCAGGTTTAACAGCGTGGTTTTACCGCTGCCGGACGCTCCGAGTAGCGTCAGCCAACTTCCCTTCGAAACAGTCAAATCAACGCCCTGAAGCACTTCAATTTTTTTTCTGCCGATAGAGTAGGACTTAAATATTCCGGATGCCCGAAGATAGTTTTCTGTTTGTGGTTTTTTTGGCGTTGTTTCACTCATAACGCAATGCCTTGGCTGGATCGAGTTTTGCCGCACGCCAGGCAGGAATGATGCCGCCGAGCGTACAAAGCAAAATAGAAGTTGTGACAATAAAGATAATATCGCCGGTTACTATATGTGCCGGCAGTTCATTGAAATAATAAAACTCTTTGGGAAATAACGGCTGGCCGGTGATTTTCGCGACTATTCCCATTAGATCGTTGCGCCAATAAACCACAGCTGAACCGAGCAGGGTACCGCATACGCTGCCGATAATTCCCACCAGCAGCCCTTGTAAAATAAAAATTCGCATTACCATGGCGGATGAGGCACCGAGTGCCTTTAACAGGCCGATTTCACGGGTTTTCTGGTAAACCACGGTGATAAGGGTATTGGTGATGCTGAACGCGGCCACCAGCACAATAAAAACCAGCAGGAAGAACATCATGTTTTTTTCCACATTAAGTACTCCCAGTAGCTGCTGGTTAAGTTGTTTCCAGGTCATAATCTGCATCAACGGCAGTTTTTTTTTCAGCCCGGCAGCGATTTTTTCCACGGAAAAAGGATCGTCTGTCCAGCCGTAAATAACATTGGCTGCGCCCCAGGGAAGTCCGAAGAGTTCATCGGCATCTTCCAGTCCAACGAAAATGATGTTTTTGTCAAAATCATATTTGCCGAAGGAATAACATCCGGTAATCCGGAATTCATCGGGCAGATAGACTTGCTCTGGCTGAGTTAATTCGACGCCGCCGTCCTGTTTGACTTTTACCAGATCGGCAAGTCGTCCGGGGGCGTGAATCAGCAGTTTGTCGCCAACCCGCATCCGCAGATCGTTGGCGATCTGGGTACTGATAACCACTTCGCCCGGCCCGAGACTGAATTTGCCATCTTCGATTACCTGATCAATATTCATCTGTTTTTCAATGTCGCTACGCCTGACCCCGAAGATGTTTTTGGGAATAAATTGTCCGCCTATCTGTAACAGCACCGGATAGTTTACTACCGCGGCTCCTCTGACACCTTCTTCCTTAAGTACGGTAATAACGTCTTCAGGACGGGTTATGTTTGAGCCATAGCGGGAATAAACATGCAGGTGGGCGCGGGTTTCAAGTAATTTATCTTTCATCAAATCCGTGAATCCGGTCATTACCGCCAGCACGACGATCAGCACTGCCACGCCCAGTGTCACCCCGACGACCGAGATGCAGGTGATAACCGATACCGCGTTTCGCTTCGGACGTAAATAGCGGCGGGCAAGAAAAAATTCAGTACTCAAATTTAAATTCATCTTTGTTCTCAGGTGTTTAGCTGTGGCAGCTTGAAGTAAAATACCGTACCGGCTCTGTCACTGCTTTCAAACCAGACTTTGCCGCGCAGGTAGTTTTCGCCTAATAGCTTCATACTGTAGGTGCCGATGCCGCGGTCAGACGCTTTAGTAGAGAATGAACGCTGAAACATTTGCAACTGGATATCTTTGGGAATAACGGATGCATTATGGACAGAAAATTCAACTTCACCTTTTTGGTAACGGAGGCTGACTGTAACCGTCCCGCCTTTCGGCGTTGCTTCAATGGCGTTCTTAATCATATTGCCGAGTACTCGCTTGGCTAATGCGGCATCGGTTATGATTTTTATGCCTTCAACAAAATCATTGATGACAATGTTTTTGCCGCGTGCCAAATCGTGTCCCCGGTAGAGACTGACCACCTCTTTAAGCAGAGACAACACATCCTGTTCTGATTCGGTCAGCTCAAGCACTTTATGCTCCGCCGCTGCCAACTGACGATGTGATCGGATGTTTTCGATTATTTCATCACTTGCCTGATAGATGGTTTGCGCCAGTTCTTTAACTTCCACTACGTCATCAGTCTCCAGCAGCAGATTGGCCAGGCCGGAAATGCCGCCAATGGTATTAAGAATGTCATGGAAGAGTGTTCTTTCAATGCTGGCACGCCGCTTTTCTCCGCTGATATCCGCCAGCGCGAAAATAGTGAAGTCAGTTCCGGCATATTCAAACGGTGTAGCCCAGACAGCGACAGTAAATGCCGAGTTATCTTTGGTCAAAACGCGACATTCACGAACAGACTGCCGGTTTTCGAGCTGAGATTCCAGAATGGCATTGACGGCACCGCATTCCCTGCAGAATTCAGATGTTCCACAACCCCCGCATGTATTATCCGCGTGTACACAGTTGATAATCTCACCAGGTCGCTTGCCTTTAATCGCATTCAAACTATCGGTTCCAATCATGGCAAGCATGTTCTTATTGGCATAGACAGTCTGTCTGCAATCATTTAATATTACAATCGGGTTCGGGATGGCATCGGTCATTTTGGCAACCAGTTCATCGCTTTCGAATAACTTTGCGGCGGTGTCTATTTCGGCAGCAGGCACCCTTTCTGACGGAGCGAAACAGCTCATTTTATTGATATTTTTTTGCATTTTATTACCGTTTTTTTAAAGTGCCAAGCTCCAGTTGTTCCCGGCAACGGTTCACTAATTGCCAGAGTGCCGGGTCGCGCCCTAACGTTTTAATCAGCATGCCGGTACTAATTTGCAATGTTTCTGCTGTCGTGCTGGTTTTAAAACCTGATGCGTACAATACGTCCAATAGTTTGGCAATAAACAGCGGATAGTCCGGATGTGAAACCGCAATTTTGCGCCATAGGAAGCAGCGATCCGGTGTGCTGCGAAATTTGAAAGCCAGTTGCAATCGAAGTTTTTCGATAGCCCGGTTGCGGTTATGCGACTGACTCCGAGTTTCGCAGTCAGTTACTGTTATTCCACTGGGCAAGTGCTTTATCCGAACCGCGTTTGAGGTTTTATTGCGTTTTTGTCCGCCGGTTCCGGAACCTATAACGTAGCTGATCTCGCATTGCCGGAGTAAATTTTCATTGCTCAACTTCAGCCAGTTATCACGATCATTAGACAATGTGAAAATCGTGTCGATAACGCCCTCCTTATCCGAGTTGGTTATTTCAACACCAGGTGGAGGGCATGTTTAGCGGCCTCGGTAATTTTTTCCCATTGTCGATTGGCCAAATATTCCGGAAGAAGAATGCAATCAAGATTCACCGCAGTAATTTGTGGCAGTTCAAGGTAGGAAGATAGTTGCTCAAGTTTAATTCCCCCTTTCGGAAAAACATCGATTGGCAGATGTTCAAAAGGTTCGAGAATCGCTTTAAGGTATTCAACTCCACCCAATGCCTCTGCCGGAAAAAACTGAAAGTCGACTATCCCGTTAAGTAGAATGTTCTCAATATCGCCCGGTGTTGCAGCGCCCGGAGCAAAGGGAATCTTCTTTTTGTTGGCAACCTGCACGGTTTCAAGATTGAATCCCGGAGCTACCGCGAATTTTGCCTTACAATCAGCGGCACGCAACAACTGGTCACGGTTGAGAATACCGCCGACACCAACCAGAAAATCCGGAAATTCTCTGGTGATGGCACGGATTGCCAGGCTGTCGCTGTGGCGGCGAAAATTCACCTCCAGTACCGGAAGTCCGGCAGTCTGCAAAGCCTCGCATACCCTGAGGGCATCGTCAGAGCTGATTTCTCTGGTTTTCAACACCGGAATAATTTTAAATCTCCCCAGGGATGCAAACATGACGAGACACCTTTCTTTTGTTTTAACACGTTGTCCTTTTTATTATATAGGTTATAATACTGAAATCAAAATCAAAATAATGAAAAATGTGGTTAAAATTCTGAATAAAGGCCAGAGTTGTGAAAAAATCAGGCGAATAGATGATAAAATAATGTAAATTATCATGAATTCAGACAATGGTTCGATGGATAAACCAGCAATCAGGAAGGAATAGCTGTTATGAAAATATTGGTTGTCGGCAATGGCGGCAGAGAACACGTTTTATGTTGGAAATTAAAACAAAGCCGCCACGCGGATAAGATTTATTGCGCCCCCGGCAATGCCGGTATCGCGGATGTTGCCGAATGTGTGGCCATTAACGCAGATGAACTGGATAAGCTGGCGGATTTTGCTCTCGTCAATGGTGTCGATTTTACTGTTGTTGGCCCTGAAGCGCCTTTGTGTGCCGGTTTGGTTGATGTATTTAATCAACGCGGACTTAAAGCGTTCGGGCCTGATAGTATGAGCGCGCAACTCGAAGGCAGCAAAGATTTCGCCAAACAATTTATGTTGCGTCACCGCATTCCGACCGCCGCTGCCGCATCATTTTCTTCAGTTGCTCCGGCAATATCATATATCAAGGCGGAATTTGATCGCGGAGTCAAGGGAATTGTCGTCAAGGCGGACGGCCTGGCCGCCGGCAAGGGAGTGTTCGTGGCGGAAAATGCCTCTTCAGCTATTGATTTTGTCGAATCATGTTTTGCCGGAACTTTCGGCCATGCCGGCAGTAAAGTGTTGATTGAAGAGTGCTTGTATGGCGAAGAAGCTTCGATTCTGGCGCTGGTTGACGGAAAAACTATTGTTCCGCTGGCAACCTCGCAGGATCACAAACGCGCCTTTGATAACGACCGCGGCCCGAATACCGGCGGCATGGGCGCGTATTCCCCGGCACCGGTGGTCAGCGATAAGGTCATGCAGCAGATAAAAGAGGAAGTACTTGACCGTTTTCTCGTTGGAATAAAAGAAGATAAACTCTACTTTCGCGGAGTTTTGTTTGTGGGCGTTATGGTAACTGAAAACGGCCCGAAAGTGCTGGAATTTAATGTCCGCTTCGGCGATCCGGAAGTTCAGGCGGTAATGTGCCGCCTTGAAAGCGACCTCTTGGATGTCATGCTTAAGACGGTTGATGGACGCTTGAATGAGGCCGAACTGTCCTGGTCTGATGAGCCGGCCGTATGTGTTGTCATGGCTTCCGGCGGCTATCCCGGAAATTACGAGAAGGGATATGAGATTTCCGGACTTGCCGATGCCGCTACTAACGGCGCGGTGGTTTTTCACGCTGGAAGCGCGTTCAAGAATGGAAGGATCGTTAACAGTGGTGGACGCGTGCTCGGAGTTACCGCTCGCGGAGGGACCATCCAACAGGCTATTGCCAACGCCTATCGTGGCGTGGACGCTATTCACTGGCAGAACTGTTTTTGCCGACGAGACATCGGCTTCCGAGCCCTGGCCAGAGAGCATAATTAGACCGTGCTCGAAAAGCCTTTTAGGGTTCATGCTCCGCATGTCCTAAAGGCTTTTCTTCTCACGGTCTTTGTTCATTTCAAAGAACATTTCTTTGAAATGGGTTATAAGCAATGACTTTTTTGATCATTTCAGCCCGGACATTTTCCAGTCCCCGACGACGCATACGCCCAAACTCGAATACATATTTCAGTGTAAAATAAATCGTCAGCGCTCTTCATTGATGATTTTATTTAAAGCTGATGTTGAAGATCGGGAAAAACGGCATCAGCCAACCGTCCTTAATAATATTTATCAGGCCGAACTGCGCGCCATTATTTTCCGAATAATTGATTAATCCCATCTGAAATCCATTTGACTTTTTGGTCTTATTAATGAGACTGGCCTGAAACCCGGTAATATTTTCGGTAATGTTGATCAGCGACAACTGAACTCCTTCAAGGTTTTTGGCCACGTTGGTCAGAGCGGATGCCTGAACCCCGGTAAGATTTTTCGCAATGTTTACCGCGCCGGGCTGAACCCCAACAATATCACTGGCGATATTTACCGCGCTTGCCTGCAATCCGGTAAGTTTCCCACCATTTGAACAGAAAGCCAGAGAGCCCTGGCCTCCATTCAGATCGCGTTTATTCATTGACGCGACCCATGATGCCTGGAGACCGTTTAATTCGACCTGGTTCATGACCACACCGAGGGCGGCCTGAATGCCGTTGACTTCCTTGGCGTTACAGAAAGTCCAGGATGCCTGGACACCATTGATATAGTCGGTGGCGGCGGCAATCCAGGAAATTTCAGCTCCACAGACCCTGCCTTGTCCTGAACTTACCGGCTGTCCGGTTTTCAGGCCATAAACATTGGAATTTCGGGTAGATGAGGGAATATCGAACCAGAACCCGATTTGAAAGAGCGTCCAATCGTCAAGCGGTTTTTGCGGTGTTTTAGTTTCGGCAGCAAACAAACCTGTTCCAACGATTAAAAGAGTTGTGGTAATGAGTAGCTTTTTCATTTTAGTGTTGTCTCCTTTTTGAAGTTTTTTTATATTTTTATCGGGCAAGAAATCTTGTCAAATTTTATGGGAAACGGAAGTTGACAATGGGGAAGAAGGGAACCGAACTGTTGTCGATGAAGTTGAGAATGCCGAGTTGAAAAGCTCTGTTCTTGGCAAAGTTAATAATTCCGAACTGCAGCCCTTCCACGTCGTCGCAGAAATTAACGATACTCCCCTGGAATCCGACAACTTTTTTACTGATGGAAGTGATGATACAGGCCTGCGCGCCTTCGATACGATCGGTGGCACCACAGAGAACAGCGGTTTCCAGTCCGGCAACTTTTTTCTTGCCGCCGCAGAATGGAACCCCGATCTTGATCCCGTAAACATCAGTGTTGTTGGTTTGTTTCGGAACCCCGAACCAGACGCCGATTTGCACAAAATCCCATTCGGGAGATTCGGCCGGTGCTGTAGTGGGAGATTGAGCGCGGGGTTGAACATTTTTGGCTGGGAGAGAGGTGGATTTGACGGTTGCGGTCGCTGTTTCTTGTCCAACCAGTGTGAAACTGGTTAAAACAAAAGCGGCCATGAACATTTTTTTCATGATTTGACCTCGCTTGTTTTTTATAGTTTATTTGCTTGTAACGGCCAGGCTATAACCTGAATTCGTAACGAGCTGGATTTCTCACGGAGTCGACAGTGAATAAAATGTTTGCAGTTTGTAGAAATGCAAACTGAAAACGCGAAATTTTATTTATCAGGCTTGTATTCACGTGTAAGATTTATATTGTTCTATCAAGGGTTATTGACGTTTAACGGCGTGAAGGAACCTGTCCGGAATACCAGCTTTCGACTGGTTGATTTATGATGAATTTTTACCGATCTGGAGGACGTATGTCTGCTGATTTTGTCCATCTTCACCTGCATACACATTACAGTTTACTTGACGGCGCCTGTACCGTCAAAGGTTTAATTGAAATGGCGCGACAATATGATATGCCGGCCGTGGCTATGACCGATCACGGTTTTATGGGTGGTGTCATTGATATGTACCAGGCTTTCACAGAAACAGGTATCAATCCGATTATCGGTTGCGAGGTTTACGTTGCCCCCGGCAGCCGATTGGATCGGACGCCGGGTAAAGGGCCGCGCGGTGGCTATCACCTGGTGCTGCTGGCGCAGAATGAATCCGGTTATTACAATTTATGTAAATTGGTTTCGGAATCATTTATCAATGGTTTTTTCTATAAACCACGTGTGGATAAAGAACTTTTAGCCCGGCATCATTCTGGATTGCTGGCGTTGAGTGCGTGTATCGGCGGTGAGATTCCCGTAGCGATTTTGGCTGGGAAAATGAACGATGCGGAAACACTGATTGGAGAATACCGTGATATTTTTGGCAAGGATAATTTTTTTCTGGAACTGATGGATCACGGCATGACAGAAGAGCGCACCGTAAACCGTGCTCTGGTGGAATTTTCCCGCAAGTTAAATCTGCCACTGGTGGCAACCAACGACGTTCATTATCTCAGAAAAAAGGATGCCAAAGCCCACGAGATAATGTTGTGTATTCAGACCCAAAGTAAGTTTGACGACCCGAAGCATTTTAAATTTCCTGCTCCGGAATTTTATTTCAAGAGTCCGGACGAGATGCGTGAATTGTTCAGGGAAGTTCCGGAGGCAATAAGCAATACCGTTGCAATCGCCGAACGCTGCCGGGTGGAGTTTAAATTTACTCCTGAAGTTAACCATTATCCGGTCTATCACATTAGCGACGCGCCGGATTTGTCGGGGAAAGAATATCTGCGCAATCTCTGCCTGGACGGCATTCCGGAACGTTACGGTTTTGACCCGAAAAAAGACCCGGATAGTTCACGTCAACGAGAAATCATGGAACGGCTTGAATACGAATTGACAGTAATTGACAATGCCAAATATTGCAGTTATTTTCTGGTGGTCGGGGATTTTATCCGTTATGCCGAGGAACAGAAAATTCCTGTCGGTCCGGGACGTGGCAGCGGCGCGGGCAGCCTGGTTGCCTACCTGACTCATATTACCGATATTGATCCACTTGCCTACAATTTGCTTTTTGAAAGATTTCTTAACCCGGAACGCGTTAGTCCACCGGACTTTGACATTGATTTCTGCGAAAAAAGGCGCGGCGAGGTAATTGAGTATGTTCGTGACAAATATGGCAAGGATAATGTGGCTCAAATTGGCACCTACGGCACGCTGAAAGCGCGCGCAGTCATTAAAGATGTGGCCAGAGTGCTGGGACACTCCTTTGAGGAAGGTGATCGCATTACCAAGCTGATTCCGGCCGATCCCAAAATGACTTTAAAAAAGGCGCGCCAATCCAAGGAGTTGGCAAGCTTAATCGATAATGAGGCGTGGGTTAGTGAAATTTTTGAATACGCGCAGACTCTCGAAGGAGTCAATCGCCAATTAGGAACTCATGCGGCGGGGGTTATTATTGGTGATCAACCGCTTGATAATCTGGTGCCGCTGGCGCGTGGCGCTAAAAAAGAGATTATTACGCAGTTTCCGGCCGGGCCGTGCGAAAATCTTGGTCTGCTTAAAATGGACTTTCTCGGTTTGAAAACGCTGACGGTTATCCAAAATGCCATTGATAATATCAAAAGGAATCGTGATATTGAACTGGATATATCCAAAATTCCGTTGGATAATCCGAAAGCTTTTGAATTGCTTAATCGCGGCGATACCGTTGGCGTATTCCAACTGGAATCTTCGGGTATGCGTAATTTGTGCCGACAATTTGGCGTTGAAACCATTGAGCATATTATCGCGTTGATCGCTATATATCGCCCGGGCCCGATGCAGTTTATTCCGGAATTTATTGCTCGTAAGAAGGGTGAAGCCAACATTGAATACGACCACCCTCTGATGGAGAAGTTGTTGGAGGAAACATACGGCATTATGCTTTATCAGGAACAAATCATGCAGGTAGTTCAGGAACTTGCCGGTTTTACCTTGGGTGGAGCCGATATTTTACGTCGTGCCATTGGTAAGAAAAAAGAGAAAGAGCTTAAGCAACAAGAAGCCAAGTTCATTGAAGGTTGCGAGGAACACAACAATATTGACAAAGAGCAAGCACGTAAAATCTGGGAAAAAATTGGCAGTTTTGCTAATTACGGATTTAATAAATCACATAGTGCGGCTTACGCCTTTGTGGCCTATCGTACCGCTTATCTCAAAGCAAATTACCCTGTGGAGTTTATGGCAGCCATTCTCTCTTCGGAAATTGACAGCGCGGAAAAAATCGCCTTCTTTATCAATGAATGCAGGGAGATTAATATCAAAATTCTTCCGCCGGATATCAACAGTAGTGACACCAATTTTACTGTGGATGGCGATGCCATTCGTTTCGGTCTTGGCGCCATTAAGGGATGCGGAGAGGCTGCCGCGAGTAAAATTATTGCGTCTCGTGAAGAACATGGTACTTATTCGACTTTTCTTGATTTTTGTGAACGTTGTGGTGATGCCATGAATTCGCGGATGATCGAACATTTGACTAAGGCGGGCGCGTTTGATACGCTTGGATTAAAACGTTCGCAGTTATTGGCTGTGGCTGAACCTGCCATGAGTTACGCGCAATCCAAAATCAGGGATCGACTCTCCGGACAGGCTTCATTGTTTGATCTATTAGATGATGAGGGACAGGAGGAGATTTTTTCAGTTCCTATTCCGGATATTCCGGAACTTGACGAAAATGAGCTGTTGCGAAACGAAAAAGAGCTTCTCGGATTCTATGTTACCGGACACCCGTTGGCGAAGTATGCTGATTTGATAGCGGATTATGCCACTATTAGTCTTAACGCGGTTAATGAAGTTACTGATAATACCGGTGTACGTCTTGGCGGCATCATCAAATCTTTTCAAAAAAGGTTTTCGAAAAATTCCGGAAAACCATACGCGCTACTCGAAATTGAGGACATTGAAGCAACCGTAGAGTGTCTGATTTACAATCAGGAACTGGACAAGATTGAAGCTGGCGGTGTTGATCTTGAATGCGGCAAGCCGGTTTTTGTTGAGGCAATCGCCGTCAAAAGAAATGACAATGAAGAAATGCGCCTGACGGTCGATGACATTATTTCAATCGACGAGGGCATAAAAAAATATACTGACGAACTTCATATCCATATTTATGAGGGTTCAAACTCAGGCGATGATTTGGAGAAACTTTCTCGTATTTGTCTGGAGAATGCAGGTAGTACTAAATTGGTTATCTGTATTGTTTGCGATTCTGGTGAATGTGTTTTTATCGAAACCAATTCCAAGCATCGGGTTGATATTACGCGAGAATTGCTTGATTCTATTCAAAATTGCCTGGGCGAGAAACGTTATCGCCTGAAGCCGGCGAAATATGTGCCGGAACCTAGAAGACGATACAACAACGGGTATCCCAACGGTAGAGTAAATCAGCATTGACCCGATAAAAGTTCCCCTATCCCTGCAGTTTTTGTTTTTTGCGCGCGGGCAGGGGCCAATACATATTCGATAATAATATTAGCCGCAATCGGGTAATGCCTAAAAAGGGAAACAAGAAAATGACTGAAGAAAAAAGTTTGATTGGAAATGTGGTGGATATCAACAAGTTAGTTAGTTATCAGCCGGGTTCTGTCGTCAGCCGTACGCTTATAGACAAAAACATTGGGACAGTAACAGTATTTGCGTTTGACTCGGGGCAAGGACTTAGTGAACATACAGCTCCGTATGATGCCATGGTACAAGTGCTTGACGGTACGGCTGAAATTACTATTTCAGGAGTGGCTCACACGGTCAAGGCGGGTGAAATGCTTATCATGCCGGCAAACCAGCCCCACGCGTTGAAAGCTAACCCCCGCTTTAAAATGCTGCTGGTAATGATTCGGCAATAGCTAGAACATTCTCGAAAAGGCTTGAGAGGGCTAAAATTCCAGGCTTATGGATATTGCTATGACTTGTTACAGCGTGAAAATAAACCTATTTCTGTTGGCTGGAGTATTATTATTGTCCACGGCCTTAACGGGGGCAGAAAGAGATTATGATTTTCTCCCTGATCCTGTGGCAAAAATAGGACAACGCATTATTGATCGTGAATGCGCGATTCGACTATTGAATTCACAAACCGGAGAAAATGTTTCCGTGTCTCGTCAGGAGGTTGTGTTAAGGCTCCGTCAGCTGCTTGAGCCGCAGATTGAAATAGCAGTTTTGGAGTCGTTGTTACAGCGACATCAACTTACGCCCGGCCCTGAATTGGTCAAAAGCGAGGCTCAAAGCCGTTTTAATTTGTTACCAGATAGTTACCGTGTTAAGTTACTTGCCGAATTGCGAGAGCAGGGATTGACTTTCAACGCTTATATCGAACAGCTGAGTCAGAAGAAGGATGAGCAACTAAAAGCCGCGATTGCCACATGGCTTGAACAGACTAATCGCAACTTGTTTGAGGTTTCTGATGCCGAAGCGGAGGATTATTATCGAACGCGGCAGGGACTGTTTTTGATTCCTGAACAGGTGACCTTTTCTCGAATAGAGCTAGGAAAAATATCTAATAGTCGAAGCCTGGAACAGTCACAGCAACTGATGGAATCAATTGCTGCGCGTTTGCTTCAGGGTGAGTCATTCGAGGGGATGGCAGAACAATTTAACGAACGGGCCGGGGAAACTCAGGAAACATTGCCGCGTGTGGCGTTGCCAAAGGCGCTGAAGGAAATACTTTTTAGTATGCGGTCGGGAGAAATAAGTGGAGTCATCGTATTGACGGATAGTCTGGTAATCGTTCGGGTGGACAAGCTGGAATCGGAGCACTATATACCATTTGCTGAAGTCAAGGAGTTTATTAAGGAACAACTGTTGAATAGCAAAATCCGACACTATCTCGCGCTGGAGATACGTCGCGAACGCGACAAGTTGGAATTGGAGTTTTATTTCTAAACAAGAGGTATTATTATGGCTGAATTAAATTTGCAGCGTCCGTTAGTAATTTTTGACCTGGAAACTACAGGGATTGTGACGCAACGGGATCGTATTGTCGAAATTTCCGTGTTGAAATTGTCGCCGGACGGCTCCAGGCGTACGCACACACGTCGTCTCAATCCGGAAATGCCGATTCCCAAAGCTGCCAGTGATATTCATGGTATTACTGATGATGACGTGAAGGATGCGCCCACTTTTCAGGAAATCGCGCCAAATCTCTACGCCTTTTTCGACGATTGTGATCTCGGCGGTTACAACCTCTTGCGTTTTGATATTCCAGTACTGACCAAAGAGTTTGAACGCGCCGGTTTGACCTTTTCGGTTGTGGGCAGGAAGGTGGTAGACGTCTTTAATATTTTTTGTAAGCTCTGTCCTCGTACCCTGGAGGCTGCATATAAGTTTTTCTGCAACAAAGAACTTGTTGGCGCGCATGGCGCCGAGGCCGATACGCTGGCCACGTTTGAAGTATTGTTGGGACAAATGGCCATGTTTCCGGAAGAGGTTCCAGATGATATTGAGGTATTGCACAATCTTTCTGATCTCTCGGATCCGGATGCGATTGACACGTCAAATCGTTTCAAGTGGTCCGGCGATGAGGCGGTGGTCAATTTTGGCAAACACAGTGGTACGACTTTGAAAAAATTGGCGACCGATGAACCGGGTTTCCTGAAATGGATCATACGCTCAGATTTTCCGGATGATGTCAAACGTATCGCTCAGGATGCGCTGTACGGCAAGTTTCCCGCCAAAGACCTGGATTCGTGAGGATCCGTACGACGGAGAGCGAATATCGCTTGTGTTTATCCCGGCTTTCAGCCGGCCCGACGGAGTAGAAATAAGGTCTGTCCGTGCCAGGAACATAACCGAACACGCTCCGCCGCGCTGGAAACGCGATAGATGAAAGGCGGATGCAACGCCCGGAGCGGAACTCTTTGTCTTATTTTGTCTGACGCAAAATAAAATTATCAACAGTATGAAACAAAAAATTATCAGTTTGATCAAGCTTTTGGATGACGATAATCCTGTGGTAGTTCAGTCGGTTATGGCTGAACTGTTGCGCCACGAACAGGAAGTTATCCCGCTGCTGGCAGAACATCAGGAGAGCGACAATTCGCGTTTAAGGATGCGGATTCATCAGCTACAGTCAATTATGACGACTCGGCGACGGCGAAGTTCGTTTGGCAACCTGTTGAGAAAAAAGCATTTGAAGCTTATCGACGGGCTTATTGCGGTTCATCTGCAGTGGTATGACAACGATTCAGAACGTAGCTTGTTTAAGCTGTGGCGTGAAATACTCAAAACTGCCAAACGGTATAAACCTGAAACGATCGAACAACTCTCTTATTTTATGCGGAAATGCGGTTTCAGTGTTATTGCCGAAGATGAGATTCAGGCAGATCACTATTGTCTGGGGCCGGTATTAGAAGATCAGGAAGGTGCCGATTTTATCTTGTGCGCGATTGCTTTGGAGATTGCTGCTGTCTGGGGCCTGGAGTTGCGTATTGTCCGGGTAGTTGGCAATTTTGCTCTAGTTGACACCGACGGGCAGGCATTAGTGCCCAAAAACAACTGGCAACTTATGTCGCGCATTACGATTCAAAATTGTGATTTTTGGGATAACGTTAAAATCCTTAAACTGGCGTCCAGTATGTTGTTTCTTCACGCGGTAAGTTCCGACAGTTTTCGTTATGTTCATACTATTGGACACAGTCTGTCCTCGTTAATTGATGAAGATGCTTCGGATTTTTTCCCCTATCCCTACGCCCCGACATCTGATCCCGACGAACCTGAGGAATGAATTGAGATGGGAAAACAAGCAACAAAAACAGATGGTAAACACACCTGGAAACGCACCGTTGCCTGTTCATTTATGGCGCAGGTGTTATCGATTATCGGCTTTTCTTTCGCTATGCCGTTTCTGCCATTTTTTATCCAGGATTTGGGAATTACGGATCGGGGCGAACAAGCTTGGTGGGCAGGAATCACTTTGGCGGCGACTGGGGTGACTTTGGCGATTTTTGCACCGATTTGGGGGATAATGGCCGACCGTTACGGCCGCAAAAGTATGGTAATGCGCTCAATGTTCGGCGGAGCAATAGTGTTACTGCTGATGTCGTTTTCGCGAAATGTGATAGACCTGCTGATCTTTCGTTTATTCCAGGGGATGCTTACCGGAACTATATCTGCAAGCATAGCTCTGGTTGCCAGTGTTACTCCATCGCGACGCAGCGGTATGGCTATGGGATTGATGCAGTCGGCGGTGTTTGTCGGAGTGGCAATTGGCCCATTGATTGGCGGGTTGGTTGCGGACATGTACGGATACCGCACGGCATTTAGAATCGGAGCAGTTATTGTTTTGCTCGGAGGATTCCTCGTGCACTATGGCGCTGATGAGGATTTTTCACGGCCTGACCCGATGCTGGATTCAGGGCATCTGAATTTTATGAAAGCAATGTTGAATTCAGGATTCATCTCCGCCGTCATGATTCTTTTAGCGGTCAGGTTTGCGAATACGATAATCAAACCGTCTTTTCCTCTGGTTATTCGTGATATTGTTGAAAATGTTGGGCGGTTGAATAGCACAACAGGAGTGATTATGGCACTGGCGGGCATCACCGGAGCCATTTCTGCCGGCTTGCTTGGTTATTTCGGAGATCGTATTGGACATTTTTATATTGTTATTTTTGCGAGTCTCGCTGCTGCAGTGACGGCTGTCGGACATGCCTTGGCACGGAGTGTTCCTGAACTGGCAGCTGCCCATATTCTTTTTGGGCTTGCTGTTGCCGGCACTATGCCGGCAGCCAATGCGATGATCCAAAAACACATTGACCCCAAGCATATGGGGAAAGCTTTCGGTATTGCCTCGTCCATAAGCATGATTGGAATCGCACTGGGGCCGCTCACTGGAGGATTCCTGGGCAAGGAATTTGGCATCCGTGCTCCTTTCCTGGCTGCCGGCATATGTCAGGTACTGGTCGCGATTCTGGTAGTTTGCCGCAAGCGCAGCATGTCCTAAAGGCTTTTTTCCTCACGGTCTAATTAAAAGTGCGCCATTCCGGCGCACCAGTTTTTTTTGTTTTTTTTGCTCGGCCAGGTACTATATCACGCAGCAAATTAACGGGATAACTTCTCCGTAGTTTCAGAGATCAGGATTCAGCGCGTAGTATCTTCAACTTTTTTATTATGTTGCGAGTAGATTTGATTGATTTGTTTCCCAATTCCGGTCTGACGAATACTATCACCGGTTCGACTTGAGCCCGACGCTGGTTTCGGATCAACTGCTTCAGTTGTTTCTTCCGGCACAGTGTTTTGTTTGGTTATTCGGGAGTCAACCGCCACCGCCGAGGCGGTGCGATCAAGGGCGGCTCCAAAATATTTACTGTAAAACCACATAGCCCCGCCGATAATCAACAACATAATAATCAGCCACAATAACCCTTTCATAATTACCTCCAACGTTGTGTAAGCAGCTGATTCACCATTTGCTGCAAGGATTTATTTTACGGTATGCTGCAAGCCGAACTGATGACATTCGAGCAGATAATCCATTGCCGACTGAGCATCTGGAACAGCTTTGAACAGCTTGAGGTCGTCCTTGGAAATAGTTTCCTGTTGCAACAGGTTGTCTTCTATATATTTAACTAAACCGTCCCAGAAATCGCCGACAATCACGATTGGGATACGATTGATTTTTTCGGTTTGTACCAGTGTCAGTGATTCGAAAAACTCGTCCATTGTGCCAAATCCGCCAGGGAATGCAACGACGCCCAGAGAGTATTTGAGGAAACAAACTTTGCGAACAAAAAAATAACGAAAGAAAAGACTTGTGGTTTGAAACTCGTTGGGCACTTGTTCGGCCGGCAGTTCAATATTGAGTCCAATTGACGCACCGCCAGCTTCGAATGCGCCTTTATTGGCCGCTCCCATAATGCCGCCACCGCCACCGGTCAACACTCCGTAACCATTTTCCGCAAGCAATTTGCCCATCATAAGTGCTTCATGATAAAGAGGAGATTCCGGGGTGGTACGGGCAGAGCCAAAAACGGTAACCAGAGGACCTTGGTGAGACATGGTTTCGAAAGATTCGACAAACTCAGCCATAATCCTGAAAATGCGCCAGGTTTCTTCCTGCGTATAATCGTTGATTTGCGCAAAGTCTTTTTTGGCGGGATGAGTGAAACGTTTAATGCTTTTCATAAATATTCAGCCTGCTGTTATTTTGCTTGGAGTTGGGTATACTCCTGAATCCGTGATAAATTGAGTGTAATTGTTTTTAACGCATTTATTGATAATCAGGTTTTGGAAATATAACAGCGGCATTAGATATATGCAACATTTATTCGGCAGAGGTTGGAAAATACGCCATCAAAATATATATTGACTTTACTGGAGACGACTTTAAAAGACTCCATACTTCAAATTTTGAGTGAGGGCGCCAGAGTTTTGAATTTACCCCTTTCTCGAACAAGATTCCGGAGGCACAAGGAGATGGCAAAAATCAGTTATCAATTTGATTATGACAAAAAGCCGGGCAGATCCGACAATGGCCGGTTGCGTCGCTTAATTATTTTCTGTGCCCTGACAGTGTTGGTGGTTGCCGGCTTTTTTTTCTTTCGTCCCCGCCCGACATCAACTTCTGAAACAGAGAATCCGTCAGCTTCCGACAAAACTTCTACCGCTATGCCATCGTCTGTCACGCAACAAACACCTTCAATGCCAGTGACGCAGTCGGTACCCGTCGAAGCGGCGGACCTTATCCAGAAGTTGGAAAAACAGACAATGGCGGCACAGCAATCGCGGGATTATGTCGAAGTTAGAAAGAAATGTCTGCAGATTTTGAGCACAGGAAAAGTTCCTGCTGGCAGCGAGACGTGGGATCGAGTAGTAAAAATGCTGGGCGAGGCTAATATTAAGATTCTCATGAGTGATCTTCCCTTTCCTGAAAAGAAAGAGGTTTACACGGTTAAGCGGAATGACGCGCTGCAGCGGATTGCTCGTGATTTCAATACCACAGTTGGGGTTATTCAAGCGTCGAACGGAATGAGCCCGGACAATTATATCATACGTATTGGCCAGACATTGAGGATTTATCGCGGCGACTGGCGTATTGTTGTCAGTAAAAGTGACAGGCGCTTGTGTTTGTATGACGGCAATGAGTTGTTTAAGTGTTATTTTATTGGTATTGGTCGTCAGAATCGCACTCCTGTCGGGAGCTTTTCCATTACCTCGAAAATCAAGAATCCCGACTGGTATTCACCGGAGGGGGTTATCCCTTTCGGCAGTAAGGACAACGTACTTGGCACGCGTTGGCTTAGACTGCAACCTACAGGGGACACGGACAAAGCGTTGACAGGATATGGTATTCACGGCACGTGGAAGGCTGATAGCATAGGTAAGGAACTCAGCAATGGCTGTGTTCGTATGTTCAATGCAGAAGTTGAAGAGTTGTTTTCCATCGTGCCTTATCGCACTCCGGTGGTTATTAAAGAATAATCAAATTTATCACGGATTCAGGTGGTAAATAACACAAGGTATGTCATATGGCTGAAGCATGTTTGGATTTTGAAAAACCAATAGTAGAGCTGGAGAAAAAGCTTGCAGAGTGGATTAAACTCAGTGAATCGACTCAAATTGATGTCAAGGACGAAGTAGTAGCGTTGACCGAAAAGCTCAACCAGACGATGAAGGAGGTTTATGAGAATCTAACTTCATGGCAGCGTGTGCAATTAGCCCGTCATCCGTCTCGTCCTTATACGCTTGATTACGTAAAGCGGCTATTTACTGATTTTATCGAATTGCACGGGGACCGGCGGTTTCGTGATGACACCGCGATTGTTGGGGGTTTTGCTAAATTCGACGATGAGACGGTAATGCTGATTGGTACTCAGAAAGGGCGAAATGTGAAAGAAAACATGTTTCGCAATTTCGGCTGGCCACAACCGGAAGGATACCGCAAAGCGCTGCGTTTGATGGAGCTGGCGAATAAAGCAGGGGTGCCGATTATCACTTTTATTGATACACCCGGAGCTTTTCCCGGCGTTGGTTCTGAGGAACGTCATATTGCTGAAGCCATTGCTGTTAATTTACGCTCCATGTTTAGTCTTAAAGTACCTGTGTTGTCCGTGGTTATCGGCGAAGGCGGTAGCGGTGGAGCCATAGGCATTGGTGTCGGGAATCGCATTTTGATTCTGGAAAACTCCTATTATTCAGTTATTACGCCGGAAGGATGTGCCGCCATTCTCTGGAAGGATCGCAAATATGCTCCTCAGGCAGCCGAGGCGTTGGGTTTAACTGCCGGAAAACTTAAAGAGCTGGGCATTATTGATGAAATCGTCCCGGAACCGCTTGGAGGCGCCCATAAGGATCATGACGCAGCGGCCAAATTGCTGGGCAGTGTATTGAAAAAGCATTTGAAGGCGCTCAAAAAAATGTCTCCAGATAAATTACGGGAACAACGTTATCAGAAATTCCGGGCTATGGGGCGGTATAATGAACCAGAACCGGAACCAGAAGCGGCGGTTGTTGAATGAAGAATTTGTTGACGGTACGCGAAGCACGAGCAGCGGATATTTCTGCAATACACGATTTGCTTAAGTATTATGCTGAAAGACAGATCGTGTTGCCTCGCAGCCGGGATGATATTAGATACTATCTGAATAATTTTGTTGTCGGTGAAATTGAATCCAGGATTTGTGGTTGTTGCGCTGTTCGGGATTTTGACAGAGATTTGCTGGAAGTTCGTTCATTAGCAGTCGATCCGAAGTTACATGGCAGAGGCGTCGGGTGTGCGTTAGTTGAGGCTATTGTGGCCGGTCAACGGTTAAAACGAAACTCGTTTCGCCTTTTTGCGTTGACTTATCAGAAGGAATTCTTCTTCAAACAGGGCTTTGTGTTGGTTAACAAGGAGATGTTTCCAGAAAAGATCTGGAGCGATTGCGAAAATTGTCCTAAAAAAGATTGTTGCGATGAAGACGCGGTCTTATACGTTTGGCCGTCTGATAAAAATTAGAGTAACAAATTTTTATATCTTTTTGAATAAGGAATAATTAAATTATTAGCCTTCAGCTCTCTGCCGGAGGAAAGTTTACTAAAGCGCAAAGCATCTCAATCATGGAGGTATTGACAATGGCAAGATGCAAGTTTTCGGGAATCGCGGGATGGATAATAGTGCTCGTATTGGTTAATATGGTGTCGTTAGTGCCGGCACGTGCTCACTGCGAAATTCCCTGCGGGATTTATGACGACCACGCGCGAATTCAAGTGCTATTGGAGCACGCGGATACCGTCGAAAAATCTGCGCGACTTATCGTTGAATTATCCGGCAAGTCAGATCCACAATCTGAGAATCAGCTGGTTCGCTGGGTGGTTAACAAAGAATCGCACGCACAGAAAATAATTGACGTTATTACGAGTTACTTTCTAACGCAACGCGTTAATCCGAAACAAAAAGATTATATTGAGCGGTTAGTTCGGCATCACGCTGTTATTCTGGCGGCGGTCGCCGTCAAACAAAATGTCGAACCGAAATATGTTGCGGCACTGATCAAAAGCATTAAAGCGATCGCTGATTATTATCCCGAACATAATCACCTTTGAAGATGTCTACCGCCTCGAAATATCAGCGAGCCTGGATGATTGCCGGACTTTGTTTACTGGCGAGCTCGCTGGCGGCTGCGTTAAATTGCGACAGCTGCGGAAAGCGTATTCAGGGTAAATATCTCAAGGCAAACAGCAGGGTTTATTGTAGCCGCGTATGTTATGAAACCTGAAAGTCGTCTAATACAAGCACTAAACGCATAATTCTTCCCA
>JAGYNC010000199.1 GCA_018400135.1 Victivallaceae bacterium | reverse complement strand
TATTATTTATTTGTGAAAAAATAATTTTTCATAAATAAATTTATTTTTTGATTCAGGGGTAGCCCCTGACTCTTTGGTTCGGGGTCAACACTACAGAGCACTAATCATTATCTCCTCGGGTGTTGCCTCGACCCCCCAAAGGGTGAGGGATTGGCGTGCAATATCTTATTCACAATTTATTATACGATAAAATATTGCAATTCAAATTTTGGGATGTATTCATAAATTTTGTTAGATGATTGTCCAAATATTTAGAATTGTCTGTTGCGAAACTTTGCACGGGTACTGGATGTCGGGCACGGGATGTTTTGCCATTGACTCAGGAATATATTAAAGGCGGGAAAGATGACTGGTCGTATTGGATTCGACAATGAAAAATATATCGCGGAACAGTCCGCGGCGATTTTGCAACGCATTGAGCGGTGTGGCGATAAGCTGTTTTTGGAATTCGGCGGTAAGTTGCTCTATGACTATCACGCGGCGCGGGTGTTGCCGGGTTACGATCCGAACGTAAAAATGCGGTTGTTGCAGAATCTTAAAGACAAAATTGATATTATTTTGTGTATTTATGCCGGCAATATTGAACAGAAAAAAATGCGGGCCGATTTCGGTATTTCGTACGATGCCGATGCATTGAAGCTGATCGATGATCTTTATGAGCGCGGTATCAGCGTGTGCGCCGTTGTTATCACCAGATTTGAGGGACAGCCGGCGGCCATTCAGTTTCGCGACAAACTGACACGGCGCGGTATTCTGGTTCATACCCATAAATTCACCAAGGGTTATCCTACCGATTTGGAAGTAATTGTCAGTGAAGACGGTTACGGCGCCAACCCATACATCCCTACGACAAAACCGATTGTGATTATTACCGGGCCGGGGCCGGGAAGCGGGAAATTGGCTACTGCTTTGTCCCAATTGTACCACGAACGCAAACGCGGGATCAAGGCCGGATATGCCAAATTCGAAACCTTTCCGATATGGAATTTGCCGCTGATGCATCCGGTGAATATTGCTTACGAATCCGCTACGGCTGATCTGCGCGATTTTAACTTGATTGATTCGTATCACCTTGATGCCTACAATGAAAAAAGCGTAACCTATAATCGTGATATTGAAGCGTTCCCCTTATTGAAGCGCATCATCGAAAAAATTACCGGCGGACAGTGCGTGTACAAGTCTCCCACCGACATGGGGGTTAACCGCGCCGGGTTCGGTATTGTGGATGATGACGCGGTGCGCCGGGCCGCGATACAGGAGATTATCAGACGCTATTTCCGTTACTCCTGCGAATATGCCATGGGGCTGATTGACAAGGGTACCGTGGAAAGAGCTGAACTGATAATGAAAGACATTGGCGCGCGGTCGGAGGATCGCGCGGTGGTAATGCCGGCCCGCCGGGTTGCCGAAGAACTTCGTGCCCCGGGCAAAGGAGACAATGGTATTTGTTGCGGCGCGGCGCTTGAATTGCGCGATGGCACTATTATCATCGGCAAAAACTCGTCTACCATGCACGCCGCCGCCTGTTTGATTATCAATGCCGCGAAACATCTTGCCGGAATTCCCGCTTCCATTGATTTACTGCCCAAAAGCGTTATCGAATCTTTGAACTATTTCAAACGCACGGTGCTTGAGGGGAATCGCCTGAGTCTTGATCTGGAAGAAACCCTGATCGCGCTCAGCATTAGTTGCACGACCAATCCGACCGCCCAGGCCGCCATTGAAAAACTTAAAGATGTTCGGGGGTGTGATGTCCACACAACCCATATTCCCACTTCCGGCGACGAGGCCGGAATGAGAAAATTGGGACTGAATCTCACCTGTGACCCAGAATTTGCCACCAGAAACTTATTTCATAATTAGTGCCGACGAAAAAGTCCTTTTTCGTTCAGGCACTAATTACTATGGGAGATAAAAACTTATGATTAAACGCAACAATGAGTATCGGGTCGATTGTCGCCACGAAATGCGCGGTGGCAATGGAGAAGTCAGAATTGAACATCTGTGGGATTGTGCCAACGAGCTTAATGCCAATAATCGACTGTTTGCCAGGCTTACTTTGAATCCCGGCTGTAGTATCGGGTTTCACCGGCATGAAAACGAAGAAGAAGTTTTTGTAATTATCAGTGGATGCGCTGAAGCTGATGACGATGGAAAAACCGTGATCCTCGGAACCGGAGACACCATTTTAACCGGGGGAGGGGCGGGACACTCCATCAAATGTCACGGCGATCAACCGCTGGTAATGCTTGCCGTTATTTCAGGTTATTGAGCGAACAAGTTATTCAATAGTTGTATTGATAATAACGATCGGAGATTATGTCCTTTGCTCGTTTTGATATAATAAACTGTTTATTTATGGTTTACAAGTCATGTTTTCGGACGGCACGAAGTACAGACCTCCACCGTAGGGAGTTTTAACATCGCGTTGAAGTTCAGCGCGGTGTTTCCGGTGTTTTTATTTTCGGCAGGCACTAACCGAAACATCCGCCGTTATTTTCTATGGGATGGCCGGGTTAATTAATCATTATTTTCAGGGAAAAAAGCCAACGCCCGACAAGCATTTTCCTGCCATTTGACAATAATCCCGGAAGCAAGCCCGGTGGAATCGTATGAGGCAACGTGCTCATTGTTCGCCATATCTTTCAGGACATAACGCCCCCGGAGGAGGCCGGGAATGGCGATTTCGGCTGTTTCGCAAGTATCCTCGTTACGAAACAGGCAGATTATTCCACGTCCACTACGGGAATATCTGGCAAACCCGTCCCACTCGTCGTGTCTGATGTACCGGTCGCTTTTGAATTTATGAAATTCACTCAGGACTCCCGAAGCAATCAAATTATTGAGGTTAACACAGATATTTCTGATTTCAGTTTTAGTGTTTTCGCTAATAAGTCGCAAATCGCCAGCTATCAGCGGAGTGCCGATGAAAGCGGTCAGGAGATGCTCGATGTCCCTGCTGTCCTGTAAACAGATCAGACTGCCCAGGATGCGTTCGTTAGGCAGAACTGTGGCATAATTGTAAAGGGTATTACGAATCTTGCGTGCATCCAGTATTTCCGGCTTCAACGTGTTCATATTGGAAGCGTGGTGCAATTCTGAAAACATTAACGCGCCGATGCTTGGTGTTTCCGTACCGAAAGTTTCAAAGCTGAAGTCAATTATCAGATTTGGGAAACGCTTTTTGAGTTCATTTCTGCAATACATCATTGAAGCATACTGCTCATAAACAGAGTCAGAAAAATCATGATGATAGTCGTGACTGGTTGCCGCGCAGCCGTAGGGAGTCATTCCGTAAGGACTCAGAATGGAACTGAAGTCCAGCTTGAAATAATCGACCTTGTATTGTTCTGCCAGTTTACCGAGTTTGTCTACTAGAAAATCACGATGTTTTGAAGCCATGCAACGGCAGGTATAGTTACTCCCGAAGCCGAAACACTTGGGGGTTCCGTGGGAGTCTCGCGCGTTATCTTCGGGACGCGAGCCGGGGGCGCCGTAGTCGTTGCCGATGTTGAACCATAATCCGAATTTCATTCCGTTTGCTTTAACCCGTTCGGATATAGCTTCCAGACCGCTTGGAAATTTTTTCGCGTCGACTTGCCAGTTGTTGTTGGTGAACCAGCCGTCGTCCACGACAAACCAGGTAAAAGCAAGCGCGGCGGCGCGGTCGGCGAGATCAAGCAGCAGTTTTTCATTGATATTTTTCAGGAATGGCAGCCAGGTACAGTACATGACTCCGCCATTGTCCGGGCACGTTGGCAGGGAGCGCCGGATCAGTTCCCGGAAGCCGTTATGATTGCCGGAATCATCCTTATGTCCCTCATAAAGGTAAAGATAAGCTTTGTCGGAGATAAAGTTTTCGCCAGCCTTCAGAAATTTGTTGAATTCGCCGCTGCTCATGCTGTAACCGCAGGAAATCCCTGTTCCCCAGTGCGGATAAACCATGTAATATCGCAAAGGACCCGGAGCGCTGTTGCCCACAAGCATTCCCTCGTTGAGCTTAAGGTTGTGAATCTGAATGATATCCTCATCCCCACAATCGGCAAAATTGGGTGGGGCAAGCACGGTTCCCTGTTTTTTATAAAATTCCGCATCAACGAATTGACCGGGGCAGGTGTTGAGAATTTCAAAAAGGAGGCGGCTGATATGAAGTTCACCCTCCAGACATTCAAATTTCATCCATTTAACACAGCCGGGCAAGTCGGGATATATCTGAAAATAAACCTTTATACGAGCATTGGCTTTGGGACACAGGAAGTATAATTCGAGAATTTCGCTCCCCGAATTTACCCGGTTAATCCGGTAGTCCGCGAACTCAAGAACTTTTTCATGTTCGACTTTGTTTCCGTCGAGAATATGAATTTCCGGTTTATTGAAGCTAACAACAGTTTGCGTATTTAACGTTACCTGAAAGTCCGCCTCGTTCGGGCGTTTTTCATATTCGCGTCCGTTTTTCTTATTTAAAACGGAGATTGTCCTCAGACCGTCGCCATCTACCGTCAGTTCGCGCAAAAAAAGGTTGTTTTCTATTCTGAACCTGTCGCCCCTTACACTAATCATTCCGGTTGCCTTTTGTTGTAAATATCATTTCCCGGTTGCGCTCAATCTCGCCCGGCGATATTCCGTGGCAAATGCCGTGCCGTCATATCCAGGATCATCTTGACGCAGATCAGTGATGAAAACACTCTGCCGCG
>JAGYNC010000198.1 GCA_018400135.1 Victivallaceae bacterium | reverse complement strand
GTTTGGATCCTGGCGCGGCCCGAAGACGTTGAAATAGCGCAGGCACGCGGTTTGCAGCCGATTTTCGCGGGTGAACATACCACAGTAATATTCGCCATCGAGCTTGGTGATGGCGTAGGGGCTTTTGGGCTCCGGCAGCATTTCTTCCCGTTTAGGAACAGTTGGATTATCGCCGTAAATTGCGGCACTGGAACTGAAACAAAGTTTCTTAACTCCGGCTTTGGCGGCTTCCTCGAGTACTACCAGCAGACCATTGACGTTGATGTCCACGCATTCCAGCGGTTTTGTCATCGACTCCGGCACGCTGATCATGGCGGCCAGATGAAAAATGTAATCGACACCCTCCACGGCGCGACGCACGGTTGCGCGGTCGCGAATATCGCCTTCAATAAATTCGACGGCAAAATTTTCCAAATTCCGACGGTAGCCGGAACGGAGGTTATCCAGTACCCGCACTTCCGCTTTACCCTGAAAATGTTCGACTAGATGACTGCCAATGAAACCGGCGCCGCCGGTAATTAAAACCCGCATAATTGTTTTCCTTATTAAATTTCCGTATTTTTGGGAAAATTATTTGTGAAATTGGTATTTTTCCAGATAATCCGGCAGTTGCGGCACTTCGAATGGTACACCGCCGCCGCGAATCGAATCGGCACCGAGACAGCCGGTGGCAACGCTGTAGCGCGCGGCCTGCGGTGTCGAGTTGGGGGTGCCTTCTCCGCGCAATGACGCGAAAAAGCTCCGGACGATCGCCGGGTCGGAACCGCCGTGCCCGCCTTTGCCCGGCGGAGTCCTGAACGTGGCATCGCCATGCAGACGGAAGCCGCCTTTACGGTCGTCCCACAATTCGATGGTGGTGTCCTCGTGATGATCCCCGTAATTTTCGATGCGTCCTCTAGTGCCGATAATGGTGTAATTGCGGCAGGCGTCCGGGGTGAAATGACACTGCATGTAGGAGGCCTGAACCCCGTTGGCAAGCTGCATGTTGATCATGCTGATGTCCTCGACATCGATTACCGGATTGAAGTCTTTTTGTTCCAGCGGCGGCCAGTGGTTTATATTGAAAGTGACATCAACCGGGATTTCAGATTCCTGTTTCCGCTGCGGCAGTTTGTCGTAGACCGCCAGTGTTCCCATGCCGTTAACCCGTTTGGTGAATGAGCCGGCCAGCCAGTGGATAACGTCAATGTCGTGCGCGCCTTTCTGCAACAACAGACTGTTGGCGTAGCGACGGTCGGCATGCCAGTCCCGGAAATAGGCGTCGCCGCCGTAACTGATAAAATGCCGACACCAGATGGCCTTGACGTCGCCGATAGCGCCGCTGTCGATAAGAGATTTCATTTTCAGGACAAATGACATATAGCGCATATTGTGTCCCAGCACCAGCTTGCTTTTGTGTTGATAAGCCGCTTCAAGAATGCGGTCGGCACCGCTGATAGAAATGGCTATTGGTTTTTCCAGATAAACCCCGATGCCGTGTTCCAGCGCGAAAACGGCTTGTTCCTCGTGGCAGAAGTCCGGTGAGGTAACGAACACGCCATCGAGTTTTTCCTTTTCAATCATTTCCCGGTAGTCAAGGTAACAATTTGGCGTATAGCCTTGTTTTTCCTTGATTCTTGCCTTGAAACGGTCAAGCTGATGGGTGGAAATGTCTGCCCCGGCAACGATTTTTACCTTGTCTTCCGGTGTCAGGTAGCTATCTCCAAGTGCGCCTCTGCGACAGGTGCCGATGATACCGATTCTGAGTTCTTTCATGATTTATACCTTTTTTTGTTACTAGTCGTGGCCTGTACGGCCGTAATGTCCGCGTTGATGTCCGTGCCGTCAGGCGCGGACACCCTCATGCGCCGGGAGGCTTTCGCTCGCTACTCCTCGCCTGATGGCGATTCCTAAGCTCGCGGGCACACGCTGTGTGCCTTTGTCATCCCTTGGGACGCTGCTTATTTTTCATTCTTCACCCTTCATTTTTTTTCCACCATCCCGTTATCCTGTCAATAATTATCCTTTACGGACGTAATTCCTTGAGCAGTTTCATCATCTGCTCCATTTGTTGTTCAATGGATTCTACCAGCTTGAACTGGGTGCGGCTACGGTCGAGATTATGACCGTCCCGATGGATTTTGAAATAGGTATCGCCTTCGAGATAATCGGTCAGGAACCGCATGCCGATCTCGAGTGAAATAAGTTTGCCGCTGAACGGCAGATACTCAAGTTCAGCAGGCATCAGAAATTTGCCGGCTGAGCTTATATAGCCTCGTAATAATGCCTCGAACATATTGAACCGCATATGTACTTTGGACAAGTCGCGTTCATCTTCTGCTGCCGGACTGGTGCCGGTACGCACCATGTCGCCAAAGTCGTAATGCACCAAACCCGGCATAACCGTATCCAGATCAATAACGCAGATGCCTTCACCGGTCTGATCGTCCAGCATGACATTGTTCAATTTTGTGTCGTTGTGAGTTACACGTTCCGGAATATCGCCTGCCGCGTTAAGTTCAATCAATCGGGCGGTTTCATCCCGGCGTGCCATGACAAAATCAATTTCGCGTTGCGCGTTGCGGACGCGGCCATGAGAGTCATTGCGAATTGCGGCTTCAAGTGCTTCGAGGCGTTTGGGGGTATGGTGAAAATATGGGATAGTCTCGTGTAATCGGGGTGATGGCAGGTCAGCCAATTCCTTCTGGAATTCACCGAAGGCTCTGGCTGCCTGATATGCCTGCCGATCATTCTGGAGCACGTCATAAGTTTGTGCCTGTTCAATGAAAATATAGGAACGCCAGTAGTTGCCTTCGTCATCTTGTCCATAGGCGGAGCCGTCCCGGTTTTTTATCAGACACAGCGCGCGCCGAGAGGCATCAAGTTGCTGTTCCTTGATTTTGTCGGTAATATGAGTGGTTACCCGCTCAATATTTTCCATTAACTGCGGCGGATTTTTAAAGACCAGGTGGTTAATGCGTTGAAACAAGTAATGCACCTCGGTTCCTCCCTGGTCATAGACCACGCGGAAAGTGTCGTTGATATGTCCAGTGCCGTAGGCGGCGGAAGAGACAAAATCCCCGAGGATGTCGAAACTTTCACTGATTTTTTTGATACGGTATGCCATTTGCTCCACACTTTTTGTTTTTGTCATCGAAATCGAAACCCGAGCCTTTGTAAACCGCTAATCTGACACCAATTTTGTTGCGGCTGGGCCGCAAGGGATTTGAATCCCTTTGTTAACCACTAATCTACGCTAATCTGACACTAACTAGACCGTGCTCGAAAAGCTCTAAAATCCGAAATCCGAAACTCGAAACTCGAAACAAAAATTAAATCCTAAAAATCAATGTTCAAAACAACAGCATGTCCGCCATTTTTTAAGGTTTTGCCATGAGCTGTTATGATCATTTTTCTTGTCTCCCTCCCACTTAACCCTTAACATCTAAAACAGACTATCCGGATAGACCCCGGCTTGTACTAATCGTTTAATGCCGTCCATGACAACTGATTTGTCCTCGCGATAGGTAATGCCAAGCCAGGAATCCTGTGAGGTCATCACTTTGACTGAGGCGGTGTTGTTTTTAATCAAGGCATCAACGACTGAAGGGATAAAAAACTCCGATTTCAATTCGTTACCATGTGCTTCAAGAAAGGCGACAAAACGTTGCTCTAAGTGCTCAAAAATGGAGGGAGTAAAGCCCCAGAAGTTCATGGAGACAATCTCATCGCCGGTAAAATGAATTACCGAACCGTCCGCTTGCTCACTTTCAACAGTGGTGTTTTGTCTCCGTAATTTGGTATGTTCCGTTACACCTTCGAGATTGCCGTCGGCGCCAACCTGGCATACTCCTCGGGACACCGTACCGTGATCAGAGAGAGTATTGCGCAGCATAAAACCGCACATTGAGTAGTCTGCTTGTTCTTTATCTGCGGCATGACGTAAATAGTTGCCCATGAGCGAAAAACTTTCTCGTCCGTAAAAATCGTCACCATTGATTACCGCGAATGGTTCATTTATCACCTCTTTCGCGGCCAGAATCGCGTGTCCTGTTCCCCACGGTTTTTCGCGTTGTTCAGGGATGCTGAATTCGGATGGCAGATTGTTTAGTTCCTGAAATGCGTAAGCCACATTTATGTGCCCGGTGTAGCGTGAGCCGATGGCTTGTTTAAATGCTTCCTCGATGTCGCGGCGAATAACAAATACCACTTTGTTGAATCCGGCACGAATAGCATCGTAAACCGCGTAGTCAATGATAATTTCACCGGATGGCCCTACCTGATCGATTTGCTTAAGCCCACCGTAACGGCTGCCCATTCCCGCAGCCAGAATCAACAGTGTTGGTTGCATATTGTGTTCCTCCAGTTTTTCATTCTTCATTTTCTCATTTTTCATTCTTCATTAATCCTGTTATCCTGTCAAAACCCTTTTATTCTTTGAATTTGTCGTTCGTCGTACGGACTAACTTGATTCCCTGAGGATAAGATCACAGGGGATGGTTTCAGCCTGAACCGATTCGGTTCCCTGCAATAATTTTTCGAGCATATCGACGGAGCGGCTTCCGATATCACTGAGTTTCAGTGATACCGAGGAGAGCGCTGGCGTAAAATAGCGCGAAGGGCGAATATCGTCGAATCCAATAACCGCCAGGTCTTTTGGAATGTGTTTTCCCGCAGTTAATGCTGCCTTGATGAATCCCATGGATAGAACATCATTGGCACAGAGCACACAGTCGGTTTCCGGACTG
>JAGYNC010000197.1 GCA_018400135.1 Victivallaceae bacterium | reverse complement strand
CTATCCGATGTTGCTGCCTATCGCCGCGACCGGCGCAAGGATGCCTTATTGCAGGAAAACGGCGGTGTATTGGTCACAAATAATAGCGCGCTTAAGAGAATCCGCGATATTCATATCATTTTTTCGAGGAAAGTGATGAATTTCCCGGAAAAGTAACCGGCATCGGCCCGCACACGAATGCGCGAGCGAGCGATAGTTGTCGGAACCTTCGCCAAACAGTATTTCAAACAAAAGATTACAAGTTCCCATACATTTTTTTGTGGCTTTTTGTGGCTTTTTTATGGGAAACTTTCTCTATTAAATCGGCACTTTCAAGCATGCAAGACTGAAACGTTAAATAGCCATGGAAAATAATGCACGGAAGGAGTCGCCAAAGGAAACAAGGATGTTATGAACCTGGGGAAACATGACATGAACACACTGCTTGAAATGCGAAATATCAAAAAGGAATTTCCTGGTGTGATCGCTCTCGATAACGTTTCGTTAAAAGTTCAAGCCGGCGAGGTTCACGCGATTTGCGGCGAAAACGGGGCAGGTAAATCAACGCTCATGGGTGTGCTTTCCGGTGTTCATCCGCACGGATCCTATTGCGGGGAGATTTTGTTCCAGGGAGAACCTGCGGCGTTTCGAAACATCCGCGCAAGTGAAAAGGCCGGTATCGCAATCATCCATCAGGAGCTGGCGCTGGTACCCGAATTGTCGATAACGGAAAATCTGTTTCTGGGCCATGAACTGGCGCGCCGCGGCGTTATTCATTGGGAAAAAGCCAGATCGCTGGCAAGAAAATTAATGAGCAGCGTCGGGCTGAACGAGGATCCTGACACTGCGGTAAAACATCTCGGCGTTGGCCGGCAGCAGCTCGTGGAAATTGCCAAGGCGCTCGGCAAGGACGTTAAACTGCTTATACTGGACGAACCTACGGCAGCGTTGAATGAAACAGATTCAGAACATTTGCTCGGGATCCTTCGCGGCCTTCGTCAAAAAGGCATCACCTGCATTATCATCAGCCATAAACTCAACGAAATCCGGGAAATCGCCGATTCCATCACTATCTTGCGCGACGGCCACACTGTGGAAACCCTGCGGATGAACGAAAGCGTGGACGAAGATCGCATCATCCGGGGCATGGTTGGGCGTCCGCTGGGAACCAGATTCCCGGAACGCAAAGCTAAGATCGGACAGGTTTTTTTTCAAGTCAGCGATTGGACAGTCCGTCATCCTCAAGTTCCGGAGCGCCTCTTGTGCAAAGCGATCGGATTCAACGTCCGTCGCGGCGAGGTTGTCGGGTTTGCCGGACTGATGGGCGCCGGACGCACGGAATTGGTTCGTTCAGTTTTCGGGAAGTCGTATGGCATTTATGAGCGCGGCAAAATATTCAAAAACGGGCAGGAACTGAATCTGAACAGCGTGATTGATGCTGTTCGCGCAGGCATCGCCTATGTCCCGGAAGACCGCAAAACACTGGGTTTAAATCTGCTTGACAGCATTAAGGCCACTATTGTTTCGGCAAATCTGCACGGCATTGCCCGGGCATGCGTGCTGGACCACGACCGCGAAACGGCTGTCGCGGAGCAATACCGCCGCTCGCTACGAATCAAAACCCCGGGTGTCAACGCCGGCGTAGCAACGTTGTCGGGAGGCAATCAGCAAAAAGCGGTTTTGGGCAAATGGCTTTTTACTGAACCGGATTTGCTCATCCTTGACGAGCCGACACGTGGAATTGACGTAGGATCGAAATTTGAAATTTACAATCTAATCAATGAATTGGCGGCGGCCGGCAAGGGTGTTGTGGTCATCTCGTCCGAGCTTCCGGAGGTGCTTGGACTTTCCGACCGCATCTATGCGATATGCGAAGGCGCGGTAACCGGTGTACTTGACAGGGCGGAAGCCTCTCCGGAAAAACTGATGAAACTCATGACCGCAACCAGGTTGCAACAGAAAAAGGTGATGGAGGAAGCATAGGCATGAAATACCTGAAACAAATTTTCGGCGGCGATATCCGGCAGTTCGGCATGTTGTTCGCGCTCGTCGCGCTTGTTGTTTTTTTTCAAATCCGCACTAACGGCCTGGTGCTGACATCAGTCAACATGATGAACCTGATCAACGGCAATTCATATATTCTGGCGTTGGCTATCGGGATGGTGCTGGTGATCATTGCCGGACATATTGACCTCTCGGTGGGTTCAGTGGCAGCTTTTGCCGGATTGTTGTCAGCTATAGCCATGCGCGACTGGGGGCTGTCTCCGTGGGCAGCAGTGATGTTGTGTCTCGCGACTGGAATTGTCATTGGCGCGTGGCAGGGGTTCTGGGTGGCTTATGTCGGTGTTCCTGCTTTTGTCGTTACGCTGGCAGGCATGATGCTGTTTCGCGGCGCAAACCAGTGGCTTGGCAGATCGAACACTATTCCCGTGCCTCCGGCAATTCAATATCTGGGCGGCGGCTACCTGCCGGAAATCGGGCCGAACACAGCTTACAACAACCTTACACTGCTGATAGGAGCAGCAGCCATAGTTTGGCTTTTGGCAGGTTCTCTTCGTGCCAGGCAAACGGCCCGCCGCCTCGGCGCCGAAGTCATCCCGGCCGGCGCTCTGGGTATTCGTCTTGCTCTGTTAAGCGGAATGATCGCCTATCTTACCTATATGTTTGCGACCGGCCGTTCCGGAACATCTTTTCCGGTTCCGGGACTCATTTTACTCGGCTTGACAATCTTTTACGCATTCATAGCCGGACATACTGTTTTTGGCCGTCATGTTTATGCTGTCGGAGGGAATATTCAGGCGGCGCGGCTTTCCGGTGTTAACACTAAACTTACAAACTTCATCGTAATGATGAATATGTCAATCCTAGCGGCCCTGGCGGGATTAATGTTTGTCGGGCGGGCGACGGCTTCAGGGCCGTTCGACGGCGTAAGCTGGGAGCTGGATGCGATTTCTGCCGTGTTTATCGGCGGGGCCGCCGTTTCCGGCGGAGTTGGAACAGTTATCGGGTCATTGATAGGCGGCCTGGTAATGGCTGTGCTCAACAACGGCTTGCAACTAATGGGCGTGGGCGCGGATATGACGCAAATAATCAAGGGGCTTGTGCTCTTAATAGCTGTGGCTGTCGATGTTTACAATAAAACCCGGGGCCGTGCATCCCTGATCGGCCGCCTGCTTGGTCAGCATCGCCCCGAATCTTTCGCCAAGGCTGAAACACCGGGCAAAACACAAACCCATATTCCGCAAAACGACAAATCAGCCAAAATCATCTGGACAATTGTGACTGTCGCATTATCTGCGCTGCTTGTGCTGTTGTTCCGAGCCGGTGGTGGACGAAAAGAAGCTGGCGGATATGGCGCGATTCAGACGGTAGGCTTTCCCGCAAATTCCTTTATCGGCGTATCGATGCCGCAGAAAACTTCCGAAAACTGGGTGTTGGCTGAAAAACTGTTTCGTGAAGGACTCGCCGCCGACGGCTATAAATTCGACGTCCAGTTTGCCAATGGCGGCGTCCCTGAACAGGAAAACCAGATTCATGCCATGCTGGCTAAAAACGCCAAAGTGCTTATTATCGGCGCCATAGACGGCTCACAACTGGGCGGTCAGCTCAAGGAAGCCAAGCGCTCCGGCGCAATCGTAATTGCGTACGACCGACTGCTGCTGAATTCGCCGGATGTTGATTACTATGTCGCCTACGACAACTACAAAGTTGGCCAATTACAGGGACGTGCGCTGCTCGAAGGACTCGAAAAACACAAGGGACAGCCTCCATGGAACATCGAACTTATCGCAGGCTCCCCGGACGACGCCAACAGCCAGGTCTTCTTTAACGGCGCAATGAGCGTGCTCAACCAAAAAATCGAAGATGGCAACCTGATTATCCGGTCTGGTCAGACAACTTTCTCGCAGACTGCTACACAGGGATGGAAAGCTGAAAACGCGCAAAAACGCATGGAAACCATTTTCGCCGGAACATACGCCAAGGCTGAACTGCACGGCATCCTCGCGCCGAACGACACCCTTGCCCGCGCTGCACTGACTTCCGCCAAATCGGCCGGACGGGATCTGCCGGTTGTCACTGGGCAGGACTCTGAAGTCGAGTCAGTCAAATCCATCATGCGCGGCGAACAATATTCCACCATCAACAAGGACACAACAGCATTGGTGCAGCACGCCATAAAGATGATAAAAGACCTTCAGGAGGGAACCGAGCCGGCAGTGAACGATACGCACAGCTACAATAATGGAGTCAAGATTGTTCCTGCCTATCTGCTTGAACCGCAAATCGTAACCCTGGAAAATGTGCGGAAAGCTTATGCCAACGACCCGGTTCTGGGGAAAATTGTTGCCCGGTGATTTTTCAACAATATTCAACAATCTTTAGGACCGTCCCTGCTTCCCTCTGACAAGGCTGTAAGCGCGCTTCTCGAAGACCTGAATGGAGAGTTATCGGCATCCGGAAACAAAGGCGAGGATGATTTACGAGCTTGCTTGATCGGTGAAAAAGTGCCAAGTTATTTTTCACCCGGATCGAGAAATCTGATGTTGCTTGAAATTGTTGAAGTCGTTTAGTCAAACATTTCGCGAATAAGGAGCTAGCCAGCTTCGCTGAAAGTGTTCGGTGTTCAGCGTTCAGTGTTCAGTATTTTCCTATTACCGCAAAATGTGGTTAGATTTGCGGGAATAGTGCCTTGACGATGCTTGGTTGTCCATCTTTTTCCCGGGCTGAGTTTCGATTATGCAGCTGAATTTCGGATCATTGCGACAAGTTT
>JAGYNC010000196.1 GCA_018400135.1 Victivallaceae bacterium | reverse complement strand
TTCAAGAAATTTGTTCATGGCGTTCCTTTCGGTTATATTCTCACTTTTTAAAATATACCATTGGGCGCCATGATTTTTTACTTCAATATTGATCTCATTTGTGACTTATTATTGTTTCGGCATTTATTAAATTTGATATTTGAATTTGTTTCGGATTTCGAGCTTCGTGCAGCGAAGAGTGAGTCTTCGAACGACCTTTCGCAGAAAGGGCTTCAGACATGAATAATGTCGGATTTGGGTTGCGGGCAAAGCCCGCCTTAGTATTGACATTCCGAATATTCTAGGTATTATGACTGTATGATCAAACGCCAACTTTGGAAAGTTGAAGAGTTAACTTTTGATTGCAAGAGTTATTTTTGAACGGCTACTAAAAGAACCACGAGGATATGAAACAATTCAGGTTTGGGTTGAAAGCAAAAATTCTCTTCGGCATGTTGTTTTTTGCCGGGCTGACTCTGTCCGCTATTTTTATGCTCACCCTGTATAATATCGGGAGCTTCGGTGGGTATCTCCGGTCGGCATGTGATGGACTTGGCGAGAAGGCATTGGCCGGTTGCCATGAACCCCTTCGGCGACAGGCGGAAGAGGAACTTGCCGCGCTGGTTGCTGCTCAAACGGTGATTACCAACTCCTTTTTGCAACGTGTGACCGACGATATTGTGACAATTTCCGAGCTGACCGGCCGCTATCTGACACAGCCCGTTGCAGATGATGACAAGCACCAGTTGACAAACTTCCTGAGGACAGAACGTCCGTCGGATATTTATCGATATTCATTCATTGGCACAACCACCTCCCAAGGTTTGTCGCCGCAATTTGATGAATTGCAGCAAATGAGCCGAATCCATCCGTTGCTCCGCTTCATTTACAGCAATTATCAGGAGATTGACCAAATTTACCTTTCTACTGATAAGGGTTTTTTCCTTGCTTATCCATGGGATGATTTGCCAGACGATTATGTTGTTGAAGAACGTTCTTGGCATCGGGAAGCGCGGCAGTCGGAACAACCGGTTTGGGTTGGTCCCTATATTTCAACTATGGGAAACCGGCTTACTATCACCTGTGCTAATGTGGTGAGAGATGGTACCGGAAAAGCACTTGGAGTGTGTGCGGTTGACATTGAGGTTAAGAAAATTATCCGCAATTTTATTGTTAACCGGATGATGCCGGGTGCACAGGCTCTGCTGCTTGATCGCTCTGGTAATGTGTTGGCACGAAAAGGATTGGATAGCCGTGGTTTGACTTGGCGTGAGACGTTTAATCGTGAAAACTTATTGCAGTCAACAAATCCGGTATTCAGAACAACAGCATCGCGAATGCTTGCCGGTAGTTATGGAGTGGAAGAGTTCAGCTATGACGGCAATAACTATTTTCTTGCTTACTCTACCATCAAAGCGACTGGCTGGCGTGTCGGAGTTATTGTCGAAAAGAAATATTTGACTGTGGCCGCTGCCAACGCCGCGATGAAAATTCAGGGTAACGTTGTCCGGGCTGAAACTTATATTCACGCGGCGATGGCTAACAATCTGAATATCAATATAGTAACTGGCACCGTCATCATTCTGCTGGTCGTTTTTATGGCAATGTCTCTCTCCCGGCGCATAACGGCACCCGTCATGCAACTGAAAGAGAAAGCCATTGCTATCGGACGTGGTAATTTTGACTCTGGCATTGAGCTTCACACCGGGGATGAACTTGAAAAACTTGATGTGACATTTGATCAGATGGTTGCCGGTATCAAACAATATTTGACAAGCATTGAATCAACTGTCAGGGAACGGGAAAGCGAGCAGCGCGAACTTGAAGTAGCGGCGGAAATCCAGCGGGCAATGTTGTCGTCCACTCCGCTGGCTGATGAACGGGTCGAAATTGAATCGTTGATGCGTTCCGCCAGAGTCGTCAGTGGGGACTTCTATGATTATTTCATGATAGATGAACAATGTCTGTATCTCCTTTGGGGGAAGGCTCACGGGAGTGGGGTTGCGGCCGCGATGCAGATGGCGCGGATAAAAACCCTGCTCGCTCATAAGGCCGCTGGCGGTGTTTCCCCGGATCAACTGTTATCTCACATCAACAATATTTTGTCCCGGAGTCACGAAATGAATGGCACCAGCGCTGCAGTTGCCGCCGCATTAGTTGACCTTTCAAGTGGCTTGTTGCAACTGTGCAATGCCGGCAATCCGTCTCCTCTGCTGATTGACAATACCGGTATCAAACGATTGGGGGTAAAAAACAAACCGGTTGTCTCAGGTGTTGATATGCGCGAACAAGATGCATTTGCCTTGCAAACCGTTAAGTTATCTCCAAATTCCAGGATATTTTTCTTTACGGAAGGCGCGATTAAAGTTGTTAATCCATCCGGAGAACGTTTTGGGGTTGGGCGATTGTCAAAGCTGTTGGAGGGCGCAGTGAATAGGCCGGGCGAGTCGGTTGTTCAGGAAGTTATGCGAGAGCTCGATCAATTTGCCGTATCTGGTCAGCTGAATGACGACATTACTCTAATCAGTGTTGTCTACAAAGGTTGAATTTAAATGAAATGAACAAGATTATGAAACGATTTTCGTTAAAAACCAGAATCATGTTTTGCTTTATTGCCGCGCCGTTGCTGGTATTTCTGCTGGTGGCCTCATTCAGCTTGTGGGAAATGGTGGGGCTCAAGCGGTTTGCGTCGGTAATTGGACGTGACATCGGCGATGACGCCGCCCGTGAGGGGATGGTTGCTTTAGAACGTGAGTTTCGCGAAGAATTGATGTTGCGTGCTGAGGGACAAGCTTTAATCCTTGAATCGCGATTGCAGCGCATCAACAACAGTGTTGCGGGATTGGCGGATATATATGCGGATGTTGTTGCTGGAAGATACGTTGACTCCGATGCTGGTTTTGTTGACAACTCCAGTGGTATGACCGGAATCAGCAATGACGAATTTTCGTATCTGCGTGTTATTCCTGAAATTGTCGAAGATACAACTATCAACGCATTTGTACCGCGTCTTGCCGCGATGCGCAACGCTTTGCGGCATTTGTGTGTAGCCGACGATTACATTGTCGGAGCAGGTATTGCGTTGCCGGAAGGAATTTTTTTCAGCAACGCGCGACGTCCACCGCCCGCCAATTTTAATTTTGTCCAGCAGCAATGGTATCGCCGGGCGCTGACGCACCCCGAACAAACGGTATGGATGGCTCCGGTCAGACTCAACAACGAAATATTCATTGTCTGTTCCCGGGCAGTAAGAGTTGACAAAAAATCTGTTGCGGTTGCCATGATTATGGTGTCGACTGAAGCGGTATCCCGTGATTTTGTGACTACTACAGGCGCTGAGACATTTGCCTTTTTACTCAGTCAGCATGGGAATTTGGTGGCTTTTGAAAATCCGGCAACCAGCAAGTTTAACTGGGAAACAGCCACGTCTGCCACTGCCGAACTGGACGAGCGGTTATTTGCCGTTATGAGGTCAGGCAGTGCGGGAATTATGAGTGTTGATTGGCACTCTAAAAAATTGTTCGTGGCATATCAGCCGATACCGGTGGTCAATTGGAGCGTCGGGGTTGCCCTGGATCGGGAAATCATTGGCGCGTCAACTCGCAAAATCCGTAATTATATCGGCCGTGAAACCAATGAATTCAAGCTGCTTACCGATCAGTATATCCGCCGCGCGGCAACAGTCTATCTATTGCTGGCAACTCTCCTGGGAATAGTGGTTGCAGGCTTCGCTTATTGGATGACTCGCAGCATTAATGCAAAAATCGGCGCGCTGGAAGCGGGCGCGGTTCGATTGGGAAATGGAGATTTCGAGTCAAAAATCAACCTGAATGGTGTTGATGAACTACAAGAACTTGCGGAAACCTTCAATCATACCGCCACCGGAATGAAACACTATATAGCTGAATTCGAGAAAAATGTTACTGAACGCGAATTGCGCAACCGTGATATGTCCGTTGCCGCAGCTATTCAATGTTCAATGCTGCCGGATTCAGCTGATGTTGTCGCTGAACGAGATGAAATTGAAATTTGCGCGACAATGCGGCCCGCTAAACTGGTTGGGGGCGATTTTTATGATTTCTTTTTTGTTGACAAGCATACCCTCTTTTTCGCGATTGGCGATGTCTCCGGCAAAGGCGTACCGGCCGCGTTGTTTATGGCGCGGACAGTTGTGCTGCTGCGTGATGAGGCGCTGGAACGGCATACTCCGGATAAGATATTTCTTGCTGTCGGCAATGAACTGGCGAAAAACAACGATTCGTGCATGTTCACCACCGCGTTGTGTGGTTTACTTGATGTGCGTTCGGGAGAGATTCTGTTGGCGAATGCCGGACATCCGCGTCCATTTATTCGGCACGGTACCGGGTTTGAACAACTCCCGTTGCCGCGAGGCAGCGCCATCGGGGCCATGACGCTCAATCCGGAAAGTTTTGCCCTCTCGCGTTTCAAACTCGAAAAGGGCACTTCTCTGTTGCTCTATACCGATGGTGTCAGCGAGGCATTCAACGCCGCAAATGAAGCATTCGGCGAGGATGGCATTGCCGTCGCGTTGGACGGTTGCGCCGCCGTCGGCCCGTATGAATTGGAGAAGAAACTGAACAACGCCCTTGACGCTTTTGTCGGCGACGCGCCTCAGTCCGACGATATTACCATGTTGATATTGCGCTTCCATGGCTGATGCTCACTCCATTTCAAAGAAATGTTCTTTGAAATGAACAAAGACCGAGAGAAGAAAAGCCTTCAGGACATGCGGAGCATGAACCCTGAAAGGCTTTTCGAGCACGGTCTA
>JAGYNC010000195.1 GCA_018400135.1 Victivallaceae bacterium | reverse complement strand
TTCAAACGCCGGAAACTCTATTTTTCAATTGTCTGTTTAACAGGAAAGCTCACGCCCGCAAAGGATTGAAAATGATGTTCCCAGAGAATATAGAAGAAATACACATGCGTTTGAATCGGGTCCGGGAAAATAGAGGCAACTTCACGAATAGCGTAAAAGTAGCGGAGGCACTGTTTGATTTCTTTAAGTAACTATCTTTTAGGTTTTTTATGATCGAGAAAGATAAAAAAGGGAAAGGTTACGTAAAACAACCGGCAACCTACGATGCTGAAAGCAGCATATTAACGCTAACGGCTGCTTTTACGATGATCTTTGCCCTAGGTTTATTTAGTCTCCATTTGTTTGATTTTCCTTTGAATGCGGAAATTCTTGATTGTCATGTGCGCAGGCTTAACCTGGAATCCACCAGGGCACAGGTTATGTTTTACTTGACTTTGCTCGGACTGTTTGCAGCGATCTGCGGCGCTGCACTTATTTGGCCAAACGCAAAGATGATGCCGAATATAACGCGAGTGCATCCCTTGCTTTTGATTGTCGTTGTCGTGGTAGCAATATTTCTTGGATCCTGGTCAAAACGTTTTCTCTTGGGGTTTTCTTTTTTTGCCTTACTAATATTCTTTTCACGCACACATTGGTTTGACCAGTTAATTGCGGCAAGGATGGAATCTCGAATCCCGCTGTTTCAGCTCTTCACAGGCCGCGGATTTTGGCTGTTGACCGTCAGCATTTACATTATATTTTTTCTGATTTTGCCGCTTGCTACACCCTTTCCTATTCAAGATGGAGCACAATTAAGGGCAATGGAGGGTCATTATGCAGTTACTGTGATTCCGGGCTTTGATTTCCTCTGTTGCTCTGAAGTAGGGACGATTGAACGTGCTAATTACGGACTTGGGATGCCCCTCTTCACGGCACTTTCTCTTAAGCTGTTTTCTTTGTTCGGACTTCCCGATACGGTTTTGGTACGAGTAGTTATGCTGAGTCAAGTTGTTGCGGTAGCGATGATTTGTGTTCTGAGTTTTCTCGTAAATAGAAAATACTGCCTGTACGTTATGGCACTAGCTCTTGGGATGACCACATTCATACTAAGTAATGTCGGCCCAGTTCTGGTGTTTCCGAACCTGACAGGAATTCGATATATACCTATTCTTGTTTCCCTGATTTTGTTGGTGTTGGAAATGCGCAGGGAGCATTGGCGGGTATGGCTGCTTGCATCAGCCTCAGCTGTTCTCGTTATTATGAGTCCGGAAACAGGGCTGGCCACAACGGCTGGTTTTATAGTTGCTCTATTGCTGAAAAGATATGATACCAGGATGCCGATCATAAGTCTTTCCAAGACGTTGGTGATATTTATGGTGACATTTATGGTGACCGGGATGGCCGGGTCAGCGCTTCTCATTGATCCAATCTTGAAGAATGGATCCGGAGGATTATTCCAGTTTTTGGCTTTGTTTATTAAAGATGGATATGGTGGCATGGTTGATAAACCGAGTTTGGTGGCAAGCCTGCTTTTTTTTGTAGCGGCAACGAAAGTATTGCAGAGTGTCTGGCGCACGCGAAATGGTTTCGTCACATCGCTTGACGCTTATGAAGCGGCAATTGGAACGATAATGCTCGTTTGGATGATATACTATATAAACCGAATGGCTGAATCGAATTTATGGTTTCAGTTTGTATTGCTTACGTTATTGATTGCACCACGCGTTACCCATGATTTTTGGCGATATCTACTCCAAAAACCTTTAAAAAACTGGGCCATGTTTGCAATGGTTATGGCTTGCCTGATTGGTGGCCAACTAATAGGATCCTCAGCTTACTTAGCATGGATAACTGGTAAATGGGCCAAATGTCAGTATACGAAGTGCGGTGACAGTGTGGTTTTAGATGGTAAGTATCTGCCCTGGTTTCCCGGATCGCAGTTCGAACTGCAAATGAATGCATTAAAAGAGAAATACTCTCCAACAAATACTATTGTATTGACCGGATTTTCAACCTATGCACGTCTACGTGGCTTTAACGATGGGTTCCCTTTGTATAGCCCGGGTGAGGTTGTACTCAGAAAAGATATCGATGAGCTTGTAAATTGGATTGAAATGCATGGCACCCAATATATTCTTGCAGATGATCCTGCCTATGACATCGGGTCGACTGCACCTGAGCATTGTCTGCTTATTCAGAGTTACCTTCCCAAATTAGCCTCATACCAAGAAGTTCGCAGGGATGATGGATGGATTGTTCTTGAACGTTTCGTGAAATCGGCACGCTAACCCTTATTAATAGTAAAATAAACATAAAAATCAACAGTGTCGTTGCAAATAATTATTTGAAAAGGATACGCCTAATCACACTTCTCAAAAAAAATATAGCGGCCAATTTCGCGGGCAGTTTCTGGCAGGCCCTGATGGCGCTGCTCTTTATCCCCCTGTATATCAAGTTTCTGGGAATTGAAGCCTATGGACTGATCGGAATTTTTATCACCCTTCAGGCGCTGTTTCTCCTTCTTGACATGGGACTGGGTGCAACGGTCAACAGGGAAATGGCCCGCTTGTCAGCACTTCCCGGTAAAGCTCGGGAGATGCGCGATCTTGTCCGCAGCATGGAGTTTGTTTACTGGTTCATTGCCGCCGGCATCGGCCTGGCCGTCACGATACTGTCGCCGTATATAGCCCGTTACTGGATCAGGCCGGATCAGTTGTCGCCGGAAGCCGTGCAACAGGCCATGCTGATCATGGGACTCGCGATCGCCGTGCAATGGCCGGTAAGCTTTTACTCAGGCGGTTTGATGGGTCTGCAGCGCCAGGTTCTTCTGAATGCCGTAAACAGCACCATTGCAACGTTCCGCTGGTGTGGCGCTGTTCTTATACTCTGGCTTGTTTCGCCGACTATTTACGCATTTTTCGTATGGCAGATCATCGTGAGCGTGTTCCATGTCTTGACGATGTGGGTTTTTCTCTGGAGAAGTCTGCCGAAATCCCTGAATAAACCTTCCTTTCGGGGAAGGCTTTTACTCGGCGTGTGGCGTTTCGCCGTCGGCATGAGCGGCATTTCCATTCTGGGAACACTGCTTACCCAGACAGATAAAATTATTCTGAGCAAAATGTTGCCGCTTGAAATGTTCGGCTATTACACGCTTGCGTGGATGGTTGCTTCGACGTTGTACCGCCTGATCGGTCCTTTATTCATCGCTGTCTATCCCCGTCTCACTCAACTGGTATCTCTGCGAGACGAGGACAATCTTAAACAACTTTATCACAAAGCCTGCCAGTTGATGTCGGTGTTGATCCTGCCGGTAACGGCGATCGTAGCCTTTTTCGCGTATGAAATTCTGCTCTTATGGACACAGAGCCCGACAACGGCTGAAAACGCTCATGTTCTTGTCGGCATCCTCATCGCGGGAACGGCCTTGAACGGCCTGATGAACATGCCCTACGCGTTGCAACTGGCACACGGATGGACACGGCTGGCCTTTTATGTCAACCTCTTCGCGGTAATCGGGCTTGTTCCCATGACGATCCTGATGGCGTGGCATTACGGCGCGGTGGGCGCGGCCATCGTCTGGTTTGTGCTTAACACTGTTTATGTTTTTGTCGCGATTCAATTCATGCACAGGCGCCTTCTGGTCAGCGAAAAACGCTCCTGGTATATAAAAGATATCGGATTCCCGCTAGTTGTGGCATTCGCCACTGCCGGAGCGGGCAGACTGTTGATTAATGATGCGATGTCTCAAACGATGATGGTCTCGCTACTTGTAGTGATTTCCGGTCTGACACTCCTGCTGACGATGGCGATCACGCCTGCTACGAGGGAATTTATTGTCGGCAAATTAATTCAATACCGAGCAACCTGAAAAACAGAGAGCCGCAACTATGAATTTCCGGCAAAGTAATGTACCCAAAGTAAGTATCGGCATGCCGACCTATAACAGGCCGCGGGAGTTGCGCCATGCCCTCACGGCCATTGTGGAACAAACGTATCCTAACCTGGAAATTATTATTTCAGACAACGCGTCTCCAGGCGATGAAGTAGAAAAAGTGGTTCATGAATTCATGGCGCGCGACGGGCGGATCCAATACTACCGCCAGGCGGAAAATTACGGACCGGAACATAACTTCCAATTTGTTCTCGACAAGGCAACGGGGAACTATTTCATGTGGGCCTCCGACGACGACTTGCGTGAACCGGGTTTTGTTGAGGAACTTGCAACTTTGTTGACCGCGCATCCGGAATCTCCCCTGGCCTTCTGCGATTTCAGCGCCGCGCTGGAAACGGGGGAACCGGTTCGCTACTACCCCGATTTTTATTCAAAGATGAAACAGTTTACGAAGAGCTCAACCCTCTTGAGACGGTTGCTGTTTTTTCTTCAGTCCGGTCTCGGGGGCAAGGCAAATCTGTTTTACGGACTTTTTCGCAGACAATTGCTCGAAGGCTTTAGCTTTGATTGGTTTATTCGAAAATCAGGCCGCTTCGGCATGGATATGCTGTTTGTCTTCTGGATCCTGGGCAAGGGGCCGCTGGCGTTGAGCGACAAATGCTTATATCGATGCACCGTCGGGAACAAAAAATTTTACCAGGATGGTACGGGCACTTCGTGGAACATGCGTACCGTTCTGAAAAAATCGGCAGAATACACTAATTACGCCTTCAGATACCTGCTTGTCGCGGATCGCGGCGAACGACCCTTTCTGGCTCTGCTTCTGCCGGTTAAAATCATGCTCATGGCCGGCGGCATGATACGGAGACGTTTGGAAAAACGGCCGTTCTAGCGGTCGACGGGAAATACCGTGTGTAAGGAATATCGAGGTATATCGTGAAAATTCTCTG
>JAGYNC010000194.1 GCA_018400135.1 Victivallaceae bacterium | reverse complement strand
TTGACCAAGGAAAATTTGCGCGGTCTTCCCGAAAGCTGCCTAGGCAAGAGAATCGTGGGCATTTCCCAAATTCAGCCTTATCATGAACTGCCCATTGAGTTTTTCGATCTAAAAAACGGACATGCTGGCACGCACGTATTCCTTGTCAATGATTTTGTCCGCTCCGTTGTTGAGGACAAACTGCCGCAAAACAACGTGTGGCAGGCCGCGCGATACACTGCGCCCGGCATCATAGCCCACGAATCGTGCAAACGAAATGGCGAACTGATGAAGATTCCTGATTTCGGAATGCCGGATGATTCGCGCGCTCCTTTAGACCCGAATGCCATGCTTATGCCGTAAATATATGCTTGGGCTGTCTGGGAACTATACTTGTTTAGGTTGATGTTTAAACTTTTATTTTTTACATTTGAGTATAAAGAGCCAAATAAACAAACTAAAAGCTACCCATAATGGATATACATAAAAGAGAGGAAAGCTAAAATGAAATTCATGGTTGGATACCAGCATATGGCGGATAGTTCATTGATCGATGCCATGCTTCAATTCCATGAAGATATTTATGAAGTCTATTTTTCATGGAGCGACATCCCGAATGGGCGCGGACTTTCAATAGAAGCTTTGAGGCTGTCACCTTTTGAATTCCAGAACAGGCAGCTGTTTGAGTTGGGGATTTTGTCAAAAAACAGGATCAGGCTCAATCTGCTTTTGAACGGAAATTGTTACGGTGCCCAAAGCCTTTCCAGAGCTTTTTTCAGCAAGACCGGTAACGTGATAGAATATCTTTCGGAACGAATAAACCTGCAATCCGTAACAACAACTTCACCGGTAATTGCGAAATTTATCAAAAAAAACTTTCCTGAGCTAAAAGTTAGTGCATCAGTAAACATGGAAATCGGATCAACGCAAGGAATGGATTATGTTGCTGAATATTTCGACGGCTATTACATGCAGCGCGAATTTAATCGCAATTTGCCGACTATAAGACGACTGAAACAGTGGTGCGACGCTAATGGTAAAGAGCTTTATATGCTTGCCAACAGCGGATGCTTGAACCACTGCTCTGTTCATAATTTTCATGACAACCTAGTGGCGCACGAAGATGAGATTATGGCGATGGACAATGCATTTGATTTTCGTGGTATTTGCCATGATTACCTTGCCAGAAAGGAAAAGCAAATCTCCATAATCCGCGACACGAATTTTGTCCGTCCGGAAGATTTGTATTTGTATGAACCTTATTTTTCCGCGGTAAAACTTGCTACCCGGAGTAACCGGAATCCGGCGGCAGTTCTTGAAGCGTATGTTGGAAGAAAATATGTCGGTAATGTTACTGAGCTGCTTGAACCCAATCATGCGGAGTCGTTTTACCCTGATATTCTGGAAAACTCAAATTTTCCGCCGGGATTTGCGGAAAAATTAATGTCCTGTGATAAAGATTGCAATCAATGCGGCTTTTGTGAGCAGGTGTTTGAAGAAGTAAAAATTAATCTTGAGAAGATAGGAGAATCTGTTTGTGTTAACCAATGAAATTATAAAAAAAGCAGCTTTGCGAGCAGGAGCCGATTTATGCGGCATAGGCGACATGAATCGTTTTGAAGGTGCGCCTAAAGAGATGGATCCGCGCTATCTATTTCCTGAGGCTAAAAGCATAATCGGAATGGCATTCCGCATTCCGCGCGGCGTACAACGCGGAATTGAGGAAGGGACACAGTTTTACCAATATCCATCCATGGCGTACGGGGGCATCAATGAGATATTTGCTCCGTCTGTTCTTTATCATGTCGGCAAGGTAATCGAGAATCACGGCTATGAAGCAATGCTTTACCGCAACACCGGCGCACGCGGCGTGATTTCCGACATGGATGGTGTGCCTGGTAACACGCTCTCGCCCGAAGAGCAGATTGAAGTGGCCGAACAGGCTAAAAGCAAAACAGCGCATCATCGTTCAGTGCAATTTACCCGGTCGACACGTCCGGGTGGCGTGCCGCCTGACCTACAGTTTCATTTCCGTCTGGCGGCGGTGGCTTGCGGCCTCGGGGAAATGGGCTGGAGCAAAATGTTTCTTACACCGGAATTCGGACCTCTTCAACGCACTGCTTTCATCTTTACCGATGCGGAACTTGAACCGGACCCAATGTACGACGGGGAGCCGCTCTGCCGCAAGTGCATGGCCTGCGTCCGTGAATGCCCAGGCGAGTGCTTAAGCAAAGATGAAAGCATCGTGGCTTACGTTGGAGGAAAAAAATGTGAATGGGGCAAGCTGGACGAATGGAAATGCTACGCTTTTTATACTCACGGCGGACGAAAATTCAACCCATTCGTTCCCAAGGAAGTCTGGGATGAAAATAAAAACGGCGACCTTGACCTGCTGGAAGGCAAGACCGAGGCAAATGAAAAAGAAATAATGAAAGTCTACACGGCTCTTGAAAAATATTTTCCCGGTTGGGTAGGGTACAATATGGCAAAGTGTGGCGGATGTATCCGCGCCTGCGTCAGCATGCTTGAGAAAAAAGGCGGTTGCATGTCCGGGCGCTTCAAAGCTCCATTGAGAACAAAAAAAGCCTGGATTATGGATAGATAGGAGAAAAAAATGATTAACAGTGAAATTATAAAAAACAAAGCTAAAGAATTCGGCGCGGACGTAGTCGGCATCGGTGATATTAATTTGTTTGAAGGCACTCATCCGCAACGCGATCCCAGGAATATCCTGCCAGCCGCGAAATGCGTTATCGGCTGCGGTTTCCGGGTTCCCCGAGCACTATACCAGACCATGAATTCCAAGACTCAGTTTTTCAACTACACTCAGCTTGGAGTGAAATATATAGACGAGGAATTTTCCGAGATATTTCTTCTGAAAATGGGCGCGCTCATTGAAGATGAAGGCTATGACGCCTGTCTTCAGCGCAATGTGTCAAACCTGCGGATCAAAGGCGACAAAACGACCAATCCCGAACTTATTGACACCTACGAACTTGTCCACGCTGAACCGGTCGAAGATGGCAAACCCGCGCCGGATATAATAATGGATTTCGGACGTTCCGCTGAGATATGCGGCCTGGGCAGTGTCAGCGTAAAAGGTTCGGTCATTACCCCGGAATTCGGCCCGTTTGTGCGTTTCGTCTTTATCGTAACCGACGCTCCCCTGGAATGCGACTCGCCTTTTGAAAATAACTTATGCGACAAATGCGGCGAATGCGCGCGCGCCTGTCCCGGCAACGCCATCAACATGGAAAGAGGACTCGACACATGGCAATGCGCCGTCTATTATCGCGGAGCCCATAAATCGAATCCTTTCATGAAAGAAGACTTCTTGTCAGGACATCCGGAGCGGGAAGCCATTATAAACGGCAAAAAACGTTTTAACCCTGAGAGCGCGAGGACGCTATATCCGGAACTCGATTTTCTGCCAAGCAGACAAAGCGGATATATCCCGTGCCTTTGCGGGAAAAAATGCGATCTTGCCTGTTATGAACATTTAAAGGAGAAGAAAATAATATGAATGCTTTAAAAGATAAAATCATTGCCTGTTTGGAAGAAAACGGCGCTGACATTGTTGGTTTTTCCGGTGTTAAACGCTTTGCCGATAAAATGCCGCAGAAAATATTTTCTGAAACGAAAACTGTAATCGGAATAGCTTTCAGAATCTTACGCGGCTCCCACCGGGGAACGGAAGAAGGTACAACTTATTATCAATACAGCACAACCGGAATTGAAGCGCTGGAGGAAACAGTCATGCCAATGGCGATGCTCAAAGCCTGTGCAATCCTGGAGGATCATGGATTTGCCGGCTTGCCGCAAAAACGAAACCAGACCATAATGCCGGAGTCTGATTCAACCAACCCGGAAATGCATTACGATGCAATTTACTGCGGGATAAGCGCTGAAAATCAGCTCAACTTTGAAAACAGCGCAGTTCTTTGCGGATTGGGAGAACTCGGCTTGCACGGTTCCCTGCTGACGGATGATTTCGGGCCTTTTCAGCGCTGCTGCTTCATCCTTACCGACGCGGAGCTTGAAGAGTCTCCGCTAATCGAACCACACCTTTGCGATAACTGTGGCGCATGTGTTGCCGCATGTCCCGGCAAGGCCATTTCTGCTGATGGTGAAAAAAATCGCTGGCAATGCGCTGCATATTACAAAGGCGCAAATATGGCAAAAAATCCGTTCATGCCCGCAGAGGCATTTGCAGACGACCCGGAAAGGTTGGCAATCATCACTGGAGAAGCAAAGCTTTCTCCTGATAGGGCGCGTGAAATAATTGATCAGATAATATTTTATCCACCGATAAAACAGGGATATGTTTCCAGCATCTGCGGCAAAGCCTGCGAGACTGCCTGTTATGTTCATCTGGAAAGAAAGGGTGTGTTAAAGAAGAAATTCAAGACAGAATTCCGCAAGCGCAAAGAATGGCATTTGCCGATTCTAGAGGTCAATGAAACAGTGTAGCAAAAAATTATTTAATGCCTTTCGGAATAGGTTTTCATACGGCCTTCCGTCTTCCTTTCGAACCACAATCGACTCGGTTTGATGCCGAACTTACCCGGGATTGACGAATGCGGGATATCAGAGCTTTCCGAAGATGATCTCGATCTTGAGACCGGACGCCCGAGAATGAAAGCCGAACATGTTCTGCTTTTTCTCGGTTTGCGTGGATACTTCGGTTCAGTTATCTCTCTGCGGGGTCTGTCCACCTTAAAAAATTATTATTGAGCTTATTTTTATTTTTTATTTGAATTTTTAACACTATAAGTTAGCCTATTTTTATAATCTGAGTCGCAAGATATTAAAATAAGCCAAGGATGGAGTTTTTATGCCGAGAAAATCCAGGGGATGGCTGCCCGGTCGTCTGATGACAATCGGCATCGTGAAATTTGTTTTGCGACCCGCAAAATAAATTTTTAATTGTCGTTTGACAGCAGGCACAACTCTGGTCAGTGG
>JAGYNC010000193.1 GCA_018400135.1 Victivallaceae bacterium | reverse complement strand
CCGGTCGCGCGGGAGCACGACCCTCCGCCGCGCTAAAGGCGCGGCAAATATGGCCAGTTCGAGACTTGAATAACCAATATCGAGTAAGGAATGTCCAATGATCAAGTTGGGGAGTCGCGGTCGACGAGAACGGCGATAGAACGGACAACGAGTAGAAAAGAGTGAAGCTTTACACAGCGGCAACAAGGATAAGTAAGATGCAAAATCTTAACTTGACAAAAGCGCGTCGGGAGGAAAACAATAACTCCGGCGCGGAAAAATCAATAAATTATGCCTGTGGTCTCATGATTACAGTGACTGTGATTCTGTTGTTCGGTTTGACCATGCTTTATTCCACTTCGTTCAACACTGATGGCACCCGTTTTTTCTACAATCAACTATTGTGGACGTGCATCGGCCTGGCAACCGGCAGCGCAGTGTTTGTTATTGGGCACCGACGTTTGGCAGAGATAGGTATAATTCTGGTTATTGGTTCCATCATGTTGCTGGCAATTGCTGATTTTGCCTTTCCGGCAGTCAAGGGAGCGTATCGCTGGATTCGTTTATCTATCGGACCGTTTAGGATGAGCATTCAACCGTCGGAATTCGCCAAATTGGCGATGGCGCTGTTTTTATCGAAATACTGTGCGGAAAACGTGCGTCATATCAACAAGTTGTTTCGGCGCAACGGCCCGATTTTTCCGGCCCTGGTTTGCGGATCAATTATGTTGTTTGTGTTGGCGGGCAGAGATCTTGGCACTACTCTGCTGCTGGCAGCGGTAATGATGGTGGTGTTTTTTGTTGCCGGAATGCGTTTGGCGTTTATTCTTACACCGGTCGTGTTAGGTGGCAGCGGGTTGTTCTATCTGCTGAAAAATTTTGATCCGGAACGTTGGTCCAGGTTAACGAGTTTCGTTAATCCGGAGGCGTTTCAGCGTGCGGACGGTTATCAATTATGGAATTCGCTGTTGGCACTTGGTTCCGGGAAATGGTTTGGCATTGGTTTTATGGAAAGTCGGCTCAAGGCCAAGTATTTACCGGAAGCCCATACCGATTTTATTCTTTCTATTGTTGGCGAGGAACTCGGTTTGATTTCTCTGTTGCTGGTTATGGCGGCCTATCTGCTTTTTGCCTACTTTGCTTTGAAAATCAGTTTGAATTCTCCCTCAAAACAGGCGATGCTGTTGGGTACAGCCATAGTTGCCACCGTTATTCTACAGGCTATAATTAATATTGGTGTAATATCCGGAGCCTTACCAACTAAAGGTATGCCGGCGCCGTTCATCAGTTATGGCGGCAGTAATTTGTTAATGAACTTAATCGGAGTAGGGTTACTTCTGAGTATTGCCGCGGAGAATGTCTTTCCCGGGTTTCACGACGAATTGCTTGAGTCGATGAGGAAACGTGCGATGTTTTTTAAACGTAAACGATCATCCTGACAGGAGTCGTGCTGTTATGTCAGACAAAAGCTTGGCCATAACCTGTGGTGGAACCGGAGGGCACTTTTATCCGGGACTGACTATTGCCCGACACGCTTGCGAGCACGGCTGGAGTGTTGTTCTGCTTCTGAGTGGCAAAAAGGTAGACGAGCAGGCGGCGATTGCGGCCGAATTCGACATCCAAACGGTAAAATTGAAGATAATGCCGAGTCCCGGTAACTTATCCAATGCCGTCCGTTTTATTATTGGCGCGGTGTTTGGTACGCTCTCGGCCATTGCCGTGTTGCGACGATTCAAGCCGGACGCACTGTTGGGTATGGGAAGCTTTGCTTCGTTGCCCGCGGTGCTGGCGGCGAAATTACTCGGAATTCCCATCTTTCTGCACGATGGCAATGCCCGGATCGGCAAGGCTAATCGTTTTTTCAGCCGCTGGGCGCGTCATCTTGGAACCGCGTTTCCGCCAGTCAATGGTGAACAGGTAAAGTGTGCTTGCAGTAGCGTTGGTATGCCGGTGCGTCCGGAATTACTGGACAATGATTGTACAAAGGAAGCTGCGGTAGAGCATTTGAATGAAACTTATGGTACCGTTTTACGTCCTGAACTGCCGACGTTGTTGATTTTTGGCGGCAGTCAGGGGGCAAGAATTTTTAATCAAACTTTTCCAGAGGCGTTGCGCGGGTGTGAGGAAATTTTTTTTCAGGTGATACACCTCACCGGCGCGAATGAGTTTGAGGCGGTCAGCGCGTTATATGCCCTAGCCGCGTTTCCGGTACTATGTCTGCCTTCCACGACGGAAATGCATCTGTTATATCGAACGGCAGATGTTGTTATTGCTCGTTCCGGGGGCAGCACGGTTGCCGAACTCTGCCTTTTCGGCAAATATGCTTTTTTGATTCCATATCCTTATGCGGCGGAGAGACATCAGAATGATAACGCATTGTTTTTGGCTGCGGCGGGAGCCGCGGAAGTGATTGACAATGCGCAATGTACTATAGAGAAGGCAGATGAGCTTATTAACCGCTGGCTGGCCGCGCCGGACGAATTTGTTGCCGCAGGCAAGCGCGGAATTACTCTGGCCAGGCCAGCGGCGGCTGAAATCATGCTGCAGCTTATAGCCGACACATCAGGAGATGTACAACAATAGTTGTGGCATAATCAGTGCAAAATCAAGGAAATAAAGGGGGAAACATCATGCAACTCAATGAATTGGTAAAATCGACGCGAAACAACGTGGTTGCCGTCGAACCCGGCGAGAGTTCCGCCATAATTTTCCTGCGCGAGCATAATTGCTTAAATCAGGAGGAACTCCCTTTTCGTCCATTTTTACTATTGCAGTCGCCTCTTATGCTCAACGGCTGTGAGAGTGATTTTGATATTGTTGCCTTGAATGGTACCGCGCCGTTATCGTATCTGGCAACTTTTTCCAACGTTAAGGAATATCAGCAGACGGTGAGTTTTGTTAAACAGACAACAGGTTACAGGCAAACATCAGCAAATGCTCCATTCCGGGTGATTTCTGACTTGACTCAGCAGGTGTTGATGCAGCATCAACTGCGTTTGTTTCGTGGGATGACGTTTGACGGAGTACGACGATTGCAGTTTGATCTTGAAACCTTAGTGGAGTCAGGTTTTGAATTTCCCAATCCCCACCGACCCGAGGATCAGATAGTGATTATTTCAATGTCGGACAACACCGGTTGGGAACAGGTTATCTCTCAGGATGGAATGACGGAAAAAGAGCTGCTTGAGAAATTTGTTGCCACGATTAAAGAGCGGGATCCGGATATTATTGAAGGTCATAATATTTTTCGTTTTGACCTGCCTTATTTGGAAGCGCGAGCAAAATTGAATCGTGTCAAGTTGTTGTTGGGGCGGAACAATAGTCCGCCGAAAAAGCGCAACTCCAGGTTCAGCGCCGCGGAACGCACCATCAATTACACCAGATATGATATTTTTGGCAGACAGGTAGTGGATACTTTTCATCTGGCGATTTTTTATGATATAACTCACCGTAATCTGGAGAGTTATGGGCTGAAATATATAGCGAAACATTTTGGTGTTGCTGCGCCGCAACGCACCTATGTTGAGGGCGGTGAGATTACCCGGCTATGGCATGAAGATCGCCAACGACTCCTTGCCTACGCGCTTGACGATGTCAGAGAGACCCGGGCGATCAGTGAAATTCTTTCGCCCAGTTATTTTTATCAGGCGCAATTGGCTCCGATGAAATATCAGGATTGCGTTGTCCGGGGCAACGCCACCAGGATTGACGCGCTGCTGGTGGCGGATTATCTGGCTGGCGGCAACAGTCTGCCTTTCCCCGAGCCGACCAGACCGTTTACTGGCGCATTGACCAAGGCTTTTGAAGCCGGAGTGTTTAAAAATGTCTGGCATTGCGATGTGCGCTCGCTCTATCCATCTATTATTATTGCGGAAAAATGGTGTCCGACACGTGATGAACAAGGCGTTTTCTCCCGGTTTTTACGCGAATTGCGTAAATTCCGGCTTGATGCTCGCCGAGCTGAAGGGCAAGCGTCCGATCCTGCGGACAAGGCATATTCCCATTCGCTGCAGACCACGTTTAAAATCCTGATTAATTCATTTTATGGCTACTTAGGATTTGCCCAAGGAACATTCAACGATTATGCCATGGCGGAAAGAGTAACTGGTCGTGGACGTGAGATTCTGACCTTGATGCTGGATTTTCTAAATGATGCTGGCTCCACGGTAATTGAGATGGATACCGATGGTATTTATTTTCAACCACCGCCGGATGTTACCGCTCCGTCCGAAATGGAAAAACAAATTCAGAATGTTTTGCCAGCCGGTATTGAGGTTGAAATTGATGCGGTTTATCAGGCAATGTTTTGCTATAAGAGTAAAAATTACGCGTTACGGGAAGAGTCCGGCGAGATAATAATTACCGGAGCCGCTCTGAAATCACGGGGTATCGAACCCTTTCAGCGCGACTTTATGGCAGAGTTAATGGAACTGTTGCTGGATGAAAATTATGCGGCAATCAATGAATTGCGGGAAAAATATCGCAAAGCGATTGCAACCCATAAAATGCCCGTTGAACGGTTGGCGAAGACTGAAACCTTGAGTGCCTCTCTCGATTCCTACCAACGGAAGCTTGCCTCCGGTTCCGGTCGCCGCAGTGCCGCCTACGAATTGGCAATCGCATCGGGACGCGACTACCGGCAGGGCGATCAGGTGTCGTTCTATATTACCGGCGATAAGAAGCGTCTATCGGTTGTGGAAAACTCAAAACTGCTGGTAGACGCGTCGGAACCGCCGGATGAAAATGTGGCTTACTACCTTAACAAGCTTGATGAATTGTATAAGAAGTTTGAACCGTTTATTCCTTCTGCTTTTCGTCAGGATATGCTGTTGTAAGGTCTCATTCTTTGGGTGGGGTCGTGGCTGCGACACCCGAGGAGGAACGATTAGTGCTCTATAGTATTGACCCCGTCCCAAAGGAGAGTAAGGCATCACCAAAGTTTCCCGTTTTCGTGTCAATTCGTGCCATTCGCCTGCCTG
>JAGYNC010000192.1 GCA_018400135.1 Victivallaceae bacterium | reverse complement strand
TACCGACAAACGACTTGGCTTATTTTCGGCCAGGCACTAATTATAACGGATGGCCGTTAAGAAACGCGGCGGCAGACATTTCAGTACTGCCCTGAGGAACAACTTTCAGTATCTCCAGGGCGTGTTCGCCACAGGCAAAGATTAAGCTTTTTTTATCGGCGCGTAGTATCTGCCCGGGTTTGCCATTCAGCTCATATATCACTCGTGCGGCGGTGAGGTGTAATTGAATCTCTTTCCCCCGCGACACAACCTTAAAGATAGCTCCCGGCCAGGGATAATAGCCGCGCACCTTGGCCTCTATTGTCATTGCCGGCTCGCTCCAATCAATAAATCCCGATTTTTTGTGGAGTTTGCCGGTAACCGAAGCCAGCGATTCATCCTGCGGAATAGCGGCTATTCGCTTATGATAAATATCGTTCAACGTCCCAACACAATGGTGCGCGGCCAGGACACCAAGTCGCGCTTCCAGGTCGTTGGCATATTCTGCCCCGTCCAACGGCATAGTCACCTGACGGTAAATTCCGCCGGTATCCAGCCCGCGATCCATTGCCATAAATGTAACACCGGTTTTTCGTTCATTATTGACAATCGCCGCCGCAATAGGCGATGCTCCGCGGTATTTAGGCAGCAACGAAGCATGAACGTTGACACAGGCAACCCGTGGCGCCTCCAGTAACGGCTGTTTTAAAATCTGTCCAAACGACACCACCACCAGAAAGTCCACAGATAATATGTGCATCAAAGAGACAAATTCTTCAGTATTGACGTTATGGATTCGCTCCGCTTTAAGATTAATGGTATCAGCGAACTCACCTAAAGGTGTCGGCTGCAAGCGGCGATGCCGACCGGCTGGACGATCCAGTTGCGTGGCTACGCCCAAAACTTCGATTTCCGGCGCTTCCAATAACGCCCGCAATACCGGCACCGCCAGCTTGCCCGCGCCAAGAAAGTAAATTCTTATTTTATCAGCCATGTCATTATCTCCGTATTTATATTCTATCCGTAACAAATTGGATAAATTTTGTTTTTAATAATTTGGAATATAGTGAGTCAACATGGTTTCTCCGGTTAACCTTTCGGGAAAATTCATTGCGCCACGTCTGCTTTGTTAGCTGCAATCCCGCAAAGAAACTTGCAGCTTGCTCCGCGCAAGTGGAGTTACAGGTGCGTTTTCCCGTCAGCGTTCAATATTAATGCGCGATTAGTACCGAATCAGAAAAAAATGCGTGGCAGGAAAATATAGAAAGAGGAACCTTTCCCGGGTTGACTCTTGACCTGAATCCAACCGTGATGATTGGTTACAGTGCCATAAACCATCGCCAGTCCCATTCCTGTACCTTTCCCTGTTGGCTTGGTAGTAAAAAATGGTTCAAAAATACGATGACTGGTGGCTTTATCCATACCAATTCCGTTGTCTTTAATCATCAGGCAGTAATAGTTTTCCGGATGAATCGCGTCAGAGTCCACGCCAGTCGGCCGTAGCTTGATACCGCAGTCAATAGCAGGGCCAAGATATACCTTAAGTTTTTTATCGGTCAAACTGGCATTGCCATCAGTTGCATCCCTGGCGTTAATCAGTAAATTGATAATAACTTGCTGTAGTTGAACGCGATCACCACGAATCGGCATGTTTTCCGATCCAATATCAAGTTTTAAGTCCAGATTCTTATGGCTTTTGGGGATAAATAGTTCAACCGCCTGCTCTACCAGTACCCGCAAATCCAATTCCACTTCATGATATTTCCCCTTGCGGGCAAATCCCAGCAATTGCCGGGTAAGCTCCCCGGCCTGCTCAGCGATAGTGGCGATTCTATCCAGATGCTTGTTAATACCTTCTTCTTTAATTTCATAAATCATCCGCAAGGTATCCAGATTGCCCAACACGGCGTGGATATGATTATTAAAATCATGGGCAATGCCGCCGGCGAGTTGTCCGATTGCCTCCAGCCGCTGTGAATGTGCCAACTGTTCACTGAGTTTTTCCTTCTCCCGCGCCAAACGACTTTCCTCAGTAATATCACGTGCCAGCAGAATCAACATCAGGACGCGTTCCATTTCAATCGTCGACAGCGCAATATCCAGATGCGTTCCCGTCTTGGCACCGCCGTCTAAAAAAGCCTTGAACCGGATAACATTGGTCGGCGCGCCATCGCTGTCAAAGGGGTTTTCTCGCGGAATCATAACACGCACCGGTTTTCCTTGTTCATCCTTGAGGTTCTCAAGAAAACTATTCCCCATTAACGCCGCAGGCGCGTTAACTCCCATAATGCCGGCAGCAGCCCAGTTGGCATCAATAATATTGCCGTGATGGTCCAGCAGCATAATCATCTCGCTGGCATTTTCCACCACCATACGATATCGGCCTTCCCACTCGCGAAGGTTTTTTTCGAGCATTTGTGCCCGGCTATAACCTCCGAAAAAAGCAAAAATAACATCAAGCGCACTGCGTTCGGGATTCTCGATTTCCCGTTCAACCTTAACCATGTATATCGTTATCAGAACACTTAACCAAACAATGGCAATGGCATTAATAATAAAAGAGTTGGTAGTGTACAGCCACCACTCTGGATTATTCCAGTAGGTAACCGCAAGATAGACGAAAGAATCGGCAATCAAGGTGAACACCAATGCTCCGAAAACGCAGAAGAACAGACGGCATTTGGCGTTACGCAACCGCTGGAAAAAAACCGGAATCAGAAACAAGTCAATTATTTGCGCCAATGTCGCACCAGCCATGGAACGCCGGGTTTCTTCAAGTAAATAATTAAGCGAATCGGCCGATACCCCCTGGGAAATGGAAAACCCAAGCCAATTACATTGCAGGTGAGTCAAGGAGGCCAGGTAGAAGAATAATCCGAACGCGGCAATAACACCAACAATCAGGCGTTGCGCCCCGACGCTCCCCTCCGTGGCATAGACCAGCAGAATCATGCTCAGGCATGGCAGCATCATAATTGTGGAGCCGATGTAAAAATTGAGTCCCAACCAATCAACATGAATTTTCAACCCGGCAGCCGCGACAAATTGAGCAAAAACAAAAAGTAGTCCAAAGGCAATATAAAAAGCGGCGTTGCCAATGATTTTGCGTTGGCTATGCAACAGACAGAGACCAACGAAGATGAAAGTCATCTCTAAAAAGGCCAATAATGTCGCGTAAATATTTTCCAAATTTTCACCACCAATATTAGATTAGGAGGCGTTAAACAATAACCACTACATCTGCGCGGTTCCGGAGAATGCTTTTCGTAGCGACGGCTCGTTAGGCATTGCTGACGCTTTTCAGTCGCTCCCGCACCAACATCGCCCGAAAAATATCGCGTTCCTTGGAATCCAGCCGACTCTTGGCAAATTTCTGCAAATGTGCCGGATTAATTACTACCAGCAATTCATTGACAATGTGTTGATCCACTGCGGAAAACATCCCCATATCAACACCAATGCGAATGCCGGAAAGAGAATTCAGAGCCTCCTCGCTATTTAATAAATAAGCGTGACGCAAAATCCCATAAGCTCTCCCGACATGGTCCATCAGAAAATATTGATCTTTTTCCAGCATGGAAATGCGGGTATTTTTCTCATGGCAGATTAACTGCCGGATAACACCGCTCAATCGCTCAATTATCTGCGTCTCCGACTCTCCTAACGTACTCTGGTTAGAAACCTGAAACAGATTGCCGGTATTTTCCGTGCCTTCCCCGAAAATACCGCGCACCGCCAAGCCCAACTTGCTGATACCCTGAGTTGCCGCATTGATCTGTCCGGACAAAACCAGCCCCGGCAAATGTAGCATCACAGACGCCCGTATACCAGTTCCTACATTGGTTGGACAAGAGGTTAAATAGCCTAGTTTGTCGTCGAAAACCATGGGCAATTTCTTTTCCAGTTTACGATCAATTCGATTTGCGGCACGCCACGCTTTTTCTAATTGAAAACCGGGACGCATAACCTGAAGTCGAAGATGATCCTCCTCGTTGATCATAATCCCTGCAGACTCATCTCGCCGGGTATACAACATGGCACCATCAGTTTTATTCATAAACTCATTACTAATCAGGCGTCGTTCAAAAAGAAAACGACGATCAAAATCGGAGATATTATCCATCATGAAACACATCGGATACGGGCCAAGGCATTTTGTCTCTTCGATAGCCGTGGCAACAACTTGACCTGATTGCTTCAATTGCTCAACCGTTGCCGCCGTCGGAAAAGGAATCCCTTCTATGTTGCGCGCCAAACGGATACGTGAACTCATAGCAATATCGCCATCTTCGCCACCGTCTGCCAGCCAGCTGACATGACGCTTAAGCAATTCATCAACATTTGCACCGGAACTCATTATCACTATTCCTGTTTATTTAATTTCTTTTTTACGGCACTTATTTTATCTCTTACCCCGGCCGCCTGTTCATATTCTTCACGCTGCACCAATTCCGTCAACTCCTTTTGCAACCGCATCAATTCAAGCATTAATTGCGACGATTTCCCGGCACCGTCTGTTCCAGGCCGTTTACCAACGTGTAATTTACCCCGATGCATATTTTCTAATGCTTCGTTGATTATTTCATGAAAGACTTTATAGCATTTCGGACATCCCAACCGTCCGTGCTTTTTAAGTCCCTCAAGCTCCCAATTACACTCGGGACACTTCAGATTCTTATGTTTTGCCGCCGTTGCCGACGGTGTTGTGGAATGCGGCAACTGCAGATTGGCAGATATATTGTACAGCATTTCTGCAAGATTAAAACCATTGATGTTAAACATCGGATTGGTCTTGGCCTTTTCTGCGGCACAATCACCACACAAGTGAAGCCCTTTTTTCTGTTCGTTGACTATTTCCTGAATGTGAATAGTCGCTTCGTTCTTTTTACAAATATCGCATAACATGTGATACCTCCCGGCGTTTGAAGTCGTCATTTTTAAAGGTTTTGTCGTGAGAAGTTTAGAATTTTCGATTTTGAATTTTGGATTTGTTTCGTATTTCGTGCT
>JAGYNC010000191.1 GCA_018400135.1 Victivallaceae bacterium | reverse complement strand
CTCGCAGGAAGACTCGGTCTGTCAGGTAATGGAAATGATGACTGATAATCGGGTGCGGCATTTGCCAATACTTGATGACAATGGCTGTCTTTGTGGTATTGTATCAATCGGAGATGTTGTCAAAGCGCTACTCGATAACGCTCTGGTTGAAAATAAGAGCATGAAGGACTATATCGTTGGTACACTTTGAATAATCTTTCAAAGAAAAGTTATTTTGCAGACGTGCTTTCCAGCAACATCAGGGGATAGTGGTGATCAGGAATGGTGGTTTCGAGAACAAGTAGTTGTTCTTTGACCTCTTCAGGAAAGTCGCGATAGCCGCGAGGGTCGGTGATGATGAACCGATAGTTAAACTTGCCCGTAGTTTCGTCGTAGATATCCTTTAGTTGTGACGTCCTTTCGTAATCACGTTCCATAAAGAATACCACTTCGGTCACCCACTCGCGGTAATAGCAAACCTGTTGATTAGGCGCGATGTGCTGCTTTGCCCTGACGCAGAAGTATTTTACCGTCTTAAATTTATTTTGTGCCGGGTCCAGCCAGATATAAAAAATGCAGAAAAAAACGAATAGACCGACGATAAAACCCTTGATTGCGGTTTTTATGCGACCGCGTTCCAACAGCTTTCCCAACTGAAACAAGGCCGCCAGAACCAGTATCAGGCCAAAAGCGCACAGCATAAAATTGGCGTTAATGAAATCGCTCACCTGAACCATCCCCATGCCGTCGCGCTGACTGATATGTGGCAGTTTGTCGGCGGCTGCCAGCTTTCCAACATAGCCGAGTAGTCCCACCCTGATGCCAATGGCAGCCAATACTCCCAGCACAATTATGCCATACCAGAACGGAAGCCATTTTCGTGAAAGTTTAGGTTGAAGTTCGCTAACCCACACGAGATAACGTCCGAGGAGAATGGCCATGGGCAGAAACATCGGCAACAGGTAATCGCCACGTTTAATTGCAGCAAGGGAAAAGAAAACAAAAACGACGATTCCCCAAATCAATAAAAACCAGGTATTGGGTTTAAAGTTACGCCATTTGTGGCGAAAGTTATACAGCGCAACAGGAATAAATAAAGACCATGGAAGAGTCATGCCGAAAAGTTTGGGAATATAGTATAAAATGGTTTGCCGCTTTCCTCCGCAATAGGACATGTTGATTCCGGTGAACCGACTTAAATTCTGGTAGAGGAAGAAGTCCTCAGCAAACGCTCCCTGCGTACGTAAGGTTTCGTAAATGTACCATGGCGCATTGATGGCCAGACCAATCAGCAGACCGCTGAGCGGTTTCAGATGCCAGATAATGCGGGGGTCGCGTTCCTTGACCACCAGCGCGACCACGGTGAGTCCGGCCAGAACAACCGAAACCGGCCCTTTGATCATCACGCTGAGGGCAAGAACCAGATAAAACAGGTAAAGGAAACGATTTGGCCGGCGTTTTTCAAAATAACCGATATACAGGAAAACCATCGCCGCACTGTAAAAAGCACAGAGAACGATATCAATACGCGCCAGGCGCCCGAGATTGACGAAACCAATCATCGTTGAGAGCACGTAGCCGGCCATAAATCCGATTGATTTGCCGTAGATTCTGATGCCCAGCCAACAGGCTAGCAGCACCGTGGTTACGCTCGCGATGATCGACGGCAACCGGACGCTGAACTCGTTGATCCCGAAGAGACTACCCGATAGAGCGTAAAACCAGTAGCACATAACAGGCTTTTCGGTTTCAACTGCCCCTTTGACGCTGATATGCAACCAATTGCCGCTCTCTATCATGTTGTTTGCGACAATCGCGGCACGCCCTTCCTGGGCGGAATAGATACCGTCGGTCCAAATATTGATGGAGAAAATTATCAGCGAAAACAGTGTTAAAAGCAACCATTTTTTTAAATTTTTCATGACAAGAAAACTTTCCGTTGCGGTAACTCCATTAACTACGGCCATGGATGTACTGATAAAGGCGATTAGACCATGGTGGATTACTATATATCATGTCGTGTACCGCCGCAAATGCAATTCAATCGTAATGCCTCACTTTTGGGGTGGGGTCAAGGCTACGACACCCGAGGAGGAACGATTAGTGCTCTGTAGTATTGACCCCGAACCAAAGGGAAGAGTGAGGCATTACTATGCTGATGAGAATGTTTTGAAAAAACCGAAAGCCGACTTGCAATGCTTCACCCTATGCACTTATATTAACGGGATTTTAATTCTTGTATTTTTCACAAATTTGAATTCGTATTTTCTCTAAAATCTAGATAGGCTATATAAGGAAAATTGATGGTGAAGGAAGTTAAAATAGGCATAATAGGTTTTGGCACAGTTGGCGCCGGCGTAGCTGAAACAATTTTGAAAAATGGTGATGTTATTGCCAGACGCACTGGCATCAAATTAATCTTATCTGGAATCGCTGACATTGATCTGACTTCCAATCGCGGCCTGGAAATAGACCCGGATATTCTTACCAATGATTACCGACAACTAATCGGAAAAGTCGATGCGGTTGTCGAAACGGTAGGTGGAACTACTACTGCCAAAAACATTATTCTGGAAGCACTTGGCAACTGCAAACCCGTGGTAACTGCCAATAAGGCGCTATTAGCTGAAGCCGGGGAAGAACTTTTCGCGGCCGCCGAGAGTTGCGAGGCGGATATTTATTATGAGGCCAGCGTTGCCGGCGGCATTCCGGTAATCAAAGCGTTGCGTGAAGGCTTGGTGGCCAATCGCATCAAGTCCATTTACGGCATTATGAACGGCACTTGTAATTACATTTTAACCCGCATGGAATGCGACGGAGTGGATTTCGCGACCGTGCTTAATGAGGCACAACAGTTAGGTTACGCGGAAAAGGAACCATCGCTGGATATTGATGGTTATGATACTGCTCACAAAGCGGCAATTCTGGCTTCGCTGGCATACGGCAGATGGTTTGGCATCAAACCTGTCTATGTTGAGGGCATCAGAGATATTTCCTTACTTGATATAAAGTTTGCCGCCGAACTTGGCTATCGCATAAAGTTGCTGGCTATCATCAAACAGGTTGATGGGGACGTTCAGATTCGCGTCCATCCAACCCTGGTGCCGGAAACATCAATGCTGGGAAATATCAGCAATGTCTTCAACGGCGTGATGATCGACGGTGATACCGTCGGGGAGACGCTGTTTTATGGACGAGGAGCAGGGCGTGCGGCAACAGCCAGCGCCGTCGTGGCCGATCTGGTTGATGTCGGGCTTAATCTTAAATTTGGTTCACATCGTCGAGTTCCGGCTTTCCGGATTGGTCCACAATATCGAAAACTGCTTGATATTAATGAAATAAGTACTCGTTACTATCTTCGTATTCAAGTCAAGGATCATCCGGGGGTAATTGCCGCCATCGCTGAAATATTAACGAATGAAAATATCAGTATTTCCAGCTTTATTCAACGCGAAGCACAAGAATTGGACGACAATTTTGCCAACGTTCCGCTGTTGATACTCACCCATCACGCGCAAGAAAAACAGATGAAGGCTGCCATAAGCGAACTGGAAAAGTTGGATTTTGTGTGTGATAAAGTTAAACTATTTAGAATTGAGGATTTGTGATAATGGGCAACCATACCGTTGAAAAGATCGGTGGCACCTCCATGAGCCGTTTCGGCGAAATTATGAAAAATGTGATTATTGCCGACAGGAGCGGAGATTCCCTTTACCATCGCATTTTTGTTGTGTCAGCCTATGGCGGCATCACTAATATGTTACTTGAAAACAAAAAGAGTGATGAGCCGGGAGTTTACGGGAGGTTTGCCAAAGGGCGCCGCGACTGGCAATCAATGCTTGAAAAAACCAGAAAACGCATGATTGCCTATAATCGCTCTTTCGCCTCGCTCGGCCTCGATCAAAAGGTTGCTGATGATTTTGTCAACGAACGCATCGCGGGCATCAGAGTGTGTCTCAATGATTTAATGCGTCTACGGTCTTTCGGGCACTTCAGCCCGCAGGATTATTTGCCCGCCAGCCGTGAATTTCTCAGCGCTATGGGTGAAGCCCACAGCGCTTTTAATTCTGCCCAAATCCTCCAGGCCAATGGGATAAATGCTGTTTTTGTAGATCTGACCGGTTGGAAAGAAACCGTTGTTTGCGATATGGAACAAATGATTGTGAACAATTTGGCAGGTATGGATTTTTCCACATGTATGCCTGTTGTCACCGGGTATACCAAGTGCGCAGAGGGTACCATGAATCGCTATAGTCGCGGCTACAGTGAAATAACATTCAGCAAATTGGCGGTACTAACCGGGGCCAGGGAAGGTGTTATTCACAAGGAATTCCACCTCAGCACCGGTGATCCTAATTTGCTGGGACAAGACCGGGTGATGGTAATAGGTAACACGAACTTTGATATTGCTGATCAGCTGGCGGACATGGATATGGAGGCGATCCACTCAAGAGCCTCAAAGGAAATGGAGATGAGTAATATTCCTATCCGTGTTAAAAGTGCTTTCGAACCGGAACATCCCGGGACACTTATCAGTAAAGATTTTGTTTCTCCTGAACCACGGGTTGATATGATTTGTGGACGCAATGATATTCTCGCAATCGAAGTGTTTGATCCGGAGATGGTTGGAGAAAGCGGATATGATTACCGCCTGACGGAAAAACTTTTCAGATATAAAATTAGTTATATTGCCAAAAATACCAACGCTAATACCATTACCCACTACGTGCCGGAAAAAAGCAAGGATATTGACAAATGCCTGAAAGCTTTTGCCAAGGAAAGCAAAGGTGCCAGGGTTACCACCAGAGAAGTAGCGATTATAGCTGTGCTCGGCAGCAATATGAAAATCCCCGGGTTTCTTTCGCGAGCCGCGGGCGCGTTGGCAGCAGCTGATATTAATATTCTGGCCCTTGATCAGTGTATGCGACAAATAAATATGCAGTTTGTGATTAAGCGGGAACACTTTAAAAATGCCCAAATAGCACTTCATCGTGAATTCGTAAATTAGCTTCAACGTGCCGCAAAGCGGTTGCGATCTTTCGAGTTTTGTTCCGTATT
>JAGYNC010000190.1 GCA_018400135.1 Victivallaceae bacterium | reverse complement strand
GCACCGATTGAACTACAACTCTTGCAATATAGGATAACTTCGCTGATTTTCAAGCTGTTATGATTATTTTTTCTTGTCTCCAGCCCACTATTTTTAGTGGGCATGTGGATGGCCGAAAATAAAAACATCGGGAACGCCGCGATGAACTTCAACGCGATGTTGCGAACCAACCAGCTACCGGTAAACGACTTGGCTTATTTTCGGCCAGGCACTAATTAGTGAACTGCACGGCCGTAATGTTCTCACTGCTGGTGTGTCCGCCCTCAAACGCCGGACGGTTTACGCTCAGCGCTCATTGAACTCCGTTCAATTCCTAACCTCGCGGGCACACGCCGTGTAACCTTGTAGCATCCCATGGGATGCTACTTCATCACTTCCACCGGCGCAAAGTCATCGGTTAGAACAGTAGCATCTTCAAGCAGATTGTCCAACTCATCAACCGGCATGCCGGTTTCCAGCATTTGCTTAATCTCGATACCGGACACAACTTTTTCCGCGACAGCAAATTGCTCTTCGTTGATTTCAACGAAATCCAAATTCGTTCCTTGTCCCGCAAATAAAATATAATTGGCATTGCCCGGACTGATAAATACCTGCATTCCCGGAAAAACAGTGCGAACAGTTTTCAATTCACTGGCAATAAAGTGTGGATTATTCAAATTAGCAACATTGACATTCATCATACCCCCTGGCAACAAGGCGCTACGAACCCGACGATAAAACTCCAGAGTAGTCAGTTGAAACGGTATTGCTTCGGCGTTGTAGGCATCAATGAAAATCAAGTCGTACTTTTTCCGGTTGCGGTTAAGGTAGTCGCGTCCGTCTCCAATAATCAGGTTCATCTTGTCATCCTTGACAAACCCGAAATACGCCCCGGCAATACCGGGAATTTCCGGATCAATCTCGACAATGTCCATAATCGTCGCCGGAAACTGTCTTCTGATCATTCGCGGGGTAATACCGGCGCCCAGGCCGATGAACAACACCCGTTCCGGAGGAGCTTCCAGCAACAACGTTGTCAATACGGTATAGCGACAGTAACTCGAATAAATAGTGTCCGGCTGCTGCGGATTCCAAATACCCTGTGAACCCCGCCGCGGATTAAATACCAAATGGCGCAGTCCGCCATTATCCTCCTCGACAGTTACCAGGAAGTATGGAGTGTGACGCTGCAGCAGAATTCGCCGTTCCTCCGAATGTGGCAGAAAGAAATTCCTGACCTGTCCCCAAAATCCCGCGTCTTCCCGCCCTGCCGCTGTATCAGCCAAACAAGGCCACACCCCGGACAGCGCAACTATCCAGATAATAATAGAAAATAAAAACTTTTTCAAAACTTTTCCAATTTTTGAACGAATTACTCACAAGCCATGAACCGCTAGCGGTCGTTGCACATGTAGACATATTCGCCTTTGGGAAAAATGGCAGGCACGACCACCAGTAACATGGATGAGAAAATAATAGCAATGGCATAGAACAAAAAAATTGTCTGATAATGACAAAATTTCACCGTTCCGATATACCATTCCGACGCGAACATGCCGGAACCCAAGACTAGCGATGTGACCATTCTGGACAATCCGGAGCCGCCGTAGTAGAACGTGCCGCAGAACGCCATGGCCATCACCTTGTTGCCGGGATTCGCCAGAGTCATCATTTCGCTGGTGGACGCGATGTTAGCGTTGGCGAAAGTAAAACTGTAAATAAGCAGCAGTATGGTAATCACGGTGTAGGTTAACCCGACTCCCATCGTATCCTTGCCAATGAAAAAAATTGCCAGATTGACTAACGCGTAGATAAAGTGGATACCGAGAAATGTATGTTTCAGACCAACCCGCTTGATAATTCTGCCCGCGAACAGGGAACCCAGCAACATACCAATGAGAGTCATTGAGGAAATGAGAACAATGATATTGTCAGGTGCCGCCAGGTATCTCTTCAAATAAATAATCATCAGCGGAATGGTACCGTAGGCCGCCAGATTGAGTACGAACAGATAAACGGAATAACCGGCCAGCGGTTTGTTGGATACGGCCAGGCTCAAACCGGTCTTGAAGCCGTAGTTCTCCGTCTTAGCCGTATTGAATGCCGGGATTCTGGCAAGAAAATATATTCTCAAGGAATAAATCAGCGCCGCTGTCAGCAACGCCAATTGCAGATGCCACAATGGCGGGTTCTTGCCGATACACAACCCGACAACAAGAATGAATAAAGCCGAAGTAAGCTGCCACCCGAAGCGCATTTTTCCCAGATAGGCATTACGCCGTTCCGGCGCTAGAAAGGAGTCCAGAAGCGGAAACCAGACAGCGACAAACCCGGTGTGAAACAGCGCGAAGAGCGTCAATGCGCCGATCAACATCGGAACCGAGAAAGTACCGAAAAAAGGTGTCGCCACAACCAGCAGATAAGTCAGAAACGACAAACACATAACTTTTATCAGAAATTTGTTCTTGCCGGCTCTCGAAGCGAGCCACGCCATCGGAATTATGCATAGTCCGTTCATCAACGGCATTAACGCGGTGGTAATAAGCGAAAACATATCGCTCGCGCCAAGCATGGTAGCATACAAAATAATAACAGCGCTATCGGTCAGGGTTATATCACCAGTTGCGCCGGCGCATGCCGATAAAATGGAATCGCGTTCCGCTGCCCGCGCCCTGGCCGGAGTCAGCTCGACACTTTTATGAAAATTAAACATCTGACAGGTATCCTGGTAATGCCCCACTCTTTATCTTCGGGGCTGGCTCGACCCCACCCAAAGAGAGAGGCCTTACGTATCCTGGTGCAACGTGAGGGTTAAACTGCGGGAGAGCGACGCCCGCGTTCCATCAACTCAAACCAGGCATCGAGTGAACGCCTGGTGAATTCGCGGCATTTTTCCTGATCACACGCGCCTGACACGGTATCTTTAAGGCGCGTACAGGCATCAACCGCAAAAGGACGGGTCATACGGACTACATCGGCCACATTATCTTCATCCAGTCCACCGGCCAGAATAACCGGTTTGGGACATTGGGCAATAAATTCAGCGCCGATTCTCCATTCAAAGGTTTTTTCTGAACTCTCTATGCCGATAAGGCCGGGATTACGGTTGTAACAATCCAGCAACACGGCATCGATAAATGGATAAATATCCTCGATCTGATTATCCTGAGCAATATCTTGCGCGTATGCCGCCAATATAATTTTGCCGTGTTCCGGCAACTTCGGTCGCAATTTCATAACCTGTTCGTAATCGACACAGTGCAATTGAACGCTGTAAATCCCGGTACGTTTCAATATCTCTTCAATTGCGTCAATATCAGATAAATGAGTAACTATTACCGGCATGATATAGGGCGGCAACAGCCTGGCCAGCCTTGCGGCCGTACTCGGCAAAATAAACGACGATGATTTATGAACCTGACCGACCTGAAAACCGACCGCGTGAACACCGGCATCAACTACAGTTTGCAAATCGTGCTCGTTTTGCACACCACAAATTTTAACTCTCACAATTGATTAATCTCCCAGACGTTAAAAATTCCATAAAGGGTAAAATATTCACCACCATAAACAATTTCCGGTAAGTGATCGATAAAATAAGCTGCATCGCCGCCGGTTCCAACTACGGTTAGTTGATCCGGCTTCACCTGATGCCGTAGCCTGGCAACAATTTCCCGTACGGTGCCAAGCACGCCAACATCTACTCCAACCCGAATGGCATCGATGGTGTTTGCACCGGCTAATTCCGGTGGAGACGCGTTATCAAGCGGAATGTGCGGTAAACGCGCCGTGCCGACATTAAGCGCCCGTCGCAACATAGCACGCCCGGGCGCTATTGCCCCGCCGCAAAAACGCCGACTGGCATCAACTAATTCGAAAGTAATGGCAGTTCCAAAATCAATACAAAGTGCGGGTAGCGGATAACTGTTCGCCAGACGCACGGCATTAGCCAGGCGGTCGCTTCCCAGTGTGCTGATGTCAACCGCTGACAAATCAAGATTACAACGCCTATCCGGAGTAACCCAGAAAATTTCACAATCAACCAGTCGTGCCGTAACTGACGGCACTACTGAAGCCCCGGCAATTGCAACGCCAGCAGCCAGGTGTTTCTTATCGAATTCAGCAGTAGCAACCCGTGTTACCGAAGTAATTTCACCGTTTACGCATTCAGCAATGCGGGTATGAGTATTGCCAACATCAATTAATTGCATCATGGCGAGACAACCCCCTCAAGAAATTAGCGGAAATTGGATTATTTCGGGTTTTAACCGCGGTTTTCCGTTAAAGAAACTTGTCCAACTCAGGCTTATCTCCGATAAGATGAACCAGCTCTTTGACGCGCTGTGCTGATTTGGCGTTGCACACCAGGGTTGCATCCTCAGTATGAACAATAATCAAATTATCAACGTCAATCGCGGTAATTAAGTGTTGCGAGTCTCCGACAACAATGCAATTCTGAACATCTATTCCCTCAAACAATCCCCGCACCACATTATTATTGGCGCCCGGCCTGATCTGGTTTCGCAACGCAGTCCAACTGCCGACATCGTCCCAATCAAATGTGCATTCAGCCACCAGCACATTGTCGATCTTCTCCATCACCGCGTAATCGATCGACACTCTGTCGCATTGTGAGTACTCTTGTTGCAGTATTGCCTCGATATTGCCATCGCGAGAAGCCTGCTCGAATTTATCGGCCATGACTGCCAGGTCAGGAACACAAGATCGCAGTGCCTGCATGATTGCCTCAACCGTCCATATAAACATACCGCTATTCCACCGGTAAGATTTTTCCTTGAAAAATTTTTCAGCCACTTCAGCACCGGGTTTTTCACGAAATCCCTTACTGCGAAAAAAGCGTGTTGTCAGGTCATTGCCGGATACTTCTTCTCCGCAATGTATATAGCCATAGCCGGTACTGGCGTATGATGGATTGACACCAATGGTAACAATGTTGCCAGTACGACGCGCCATATCGCTGCAATCGGCAAGCGCCTGCAACATGGCATCAGTGTTGCGAATAACATGATCTGCGGGCAACAACAACATTGCCGCATCAGGGGATGCCGCCTTGGCTCTGACAAGACCAGCGGCAAGCGCTACACACGGCGCGGTATCCCGTCCCACTGGTTCTCCGATGATATTTTCGGCTGGCAAATCGGACAACAGCGCTTTCATTGGTGCCACATAATCCTGATTGGTGATAACCAGAATATTATTCCCGGGCACCAGGGGCTTTAATCGTCCAACAGTCTGCTCAATCAGCGTCAAATTACCAATTAGACGCAACAATTGCTT